>NZ_JBKZWT010000158.1:0-8426 GCF_047759905.1 Sinomonas sp. G460-2
GGGGTGTCGTTGGTGGTGGTGCGGATGCTGGGGAGGCTGTCGATGCCTCTGCCGCGGAGCCGGTAGCTGGCGCCCTTGAGGGTGAGCACGTCGGCGTGATGGACGATCCGGTCGATCATCGCGGCGGCGACGGCTTGGTCGCCGAAGACCCCACCCCTGCCGCTGAACGGCAGGTTCGAGGTGAGGATCAGCGAGGCATGTTCGTAGCGTGACGACACCAACTGGAAGAACAGGTTCGCGGCGTCCTGCTCGAACGGAAGGTAGCCGACCTCGTCGACGATGATCAGCCCGTAACGCCGCAGCCGCGCGAGCTCACGGGGCAAGTTCCCTTGCCGATGGGCGTCGGTGAGCCGGGTCACCCAGTCCGTCGCGGTCGCAAACAGCACTCGGTGCCCGTGGCGGGCAGCGACGATTCCGAGGGCGGTCGCCAGGTGAGTCTTCCCGGTGCCGGGAGGGCCGAGCAGCACCACATTCTGCGCTTCGAGCAGGAACCCGCCCGAGGCGAGAGCTGCGACCTGCTGCCGGACGGCGGGCTGCGCGTCCCAGTCGAAGTCCTCCAGCATCTTCCGCGCCGGGAACCCGGCGGCTTTGATCCGCAGTTCCGCGCCCGACGCGTTGCGGGCGGACACTTCGCGTTCGAGCACGGCGGCGAGGTAGTCCTCGAACGACCACCCGGCATCGCGGGCCTGGTCCGCCATCCGGGCGGCGGTCTCGGTGATCCGTGGTGCCTTCAACGCCCCGGCGAGGTACGTGATCTGCTTGACCGATTCGGGGCTGTTCCCGGCGGCCATCAGCTGAGCCCGCCGTCGATGATCCCGAACGCCCGGTCGTAGTCCGCGAGGTCCCGGGCGAGGTCGTCGCTGGCGACGGCAGCGGCGCGGGGTTGCTGGAACTGGCGGCGCAGCCCGGCGGCAGCGTCGACATGAGCTGGATCGGTGACCACCCGCCCGCGCGCCCAGAGCCGCGGATGGTCGGCGACGACCCGGCCTTCCAGCCGCACCCGCACCCGGTGCAGGTCCGCGGTCACGTCGACGATCCGGCCGATCGCGCGCGGGTCGACGGAGTAGTCGTTGGTGTCGATGCGGACGTAGTAGTCCCGACTCAACCGGAGCCGGTTGCGCCATCCCAGATGCAACGGGATCGGCGGCAACGGCAGCATCGCCGCGAGATCCGCTGCCAACCGGTCGACGGGTGAGGCGCCCAGAGTGCGCACGATCCGCCGGTTGGCGAAGGCCAGCCAGTCGGTGAACTGCTCGTTGAGGTCCGCCGGCGACGTGAACGAGCGACCCGGCATGAACGAGGTCTCGAACCAGCCGTTGCGGCGCTCCACCACCCCCGTGGACTCCGGATCCCGCGGCGGCAGCAGCACCAGCTTCGTCGCCAGCGTCCCCATGAACGCGTCGACCCCGTCGGCGTGACGTTTGCCGCGGCCGATACCAGGCTCGTTGTCCCAGAGCAGCCGGCGCGGCACCCGCCCCAGCTGCTCGATCAGCTCCCACGTCCCCAACAGCAGGTCCTCGGTCCTGCGGGTCGGGATCATCCGCCCAGTCGCGAACCTCGAGTGCGCCGGGGTGATCACCAGCACCGGCAACGACTTCGCCGACCCGTCCCCCAGCGGGATCTTCCGCGGCGGGAACCACAGGTCGCACTGCGCCGCGTCACCAGCCGCCCACATCAACCAGTCTGCCGGGTCGATGCGTCGCTGTTCCGGCCGCAGCCGGTTCACGTTGTCACGGAACCAGCGGATCGACCCGGTCCACCCCACCCGTTCCGCGAGCACCGTGGCCGGCATGTCCGGCGTCTCCCGCAGCAGTTCACGCACCCGCGTCTCGAACGGCGTGAACGACGTCGGCGCGGCCTTCCGCTCATATCGCGGCGGTGCGTCCGAGGCCACCGCCTTGATCACCGTCGTCCGCGAGATCCCCAAACGCTCGGCGATCCGCGCCTTCGGCTCACCCTCCGCGGCCAGCCGCCTGATCAGCGCCCAATCCTCCAACGTGATCACTCTCCAATCGTTGAGTGTTCACTTTTCAAACGCCGCTACTGTTCAGTTTTCGAGCGCCGTCGACAGGCTGGAAGCATCGCGTGAGCGAGGCTGCTTGAACACCAGATGAAGGCCTGACCGCCCGTTTGCCGATCCCTTATCGGGCACTTCGACAATCTGGCGGGGCTGGCGTTACGAAGTTGGCGCCTACGAAGGTTAGAGTCGACGGGGCGCGTCACGTCGTTGCTCGATCGCGGTTACGATTCTTCCTCAGTCTGGGCATCCTCTACCGCCCAGCTCATACCGTGGCTGATCCGATCCATTCGCTCCGCCCAGGCGTTGTCTTCTCGCTGGAGCAGCGTCGCGCCCGGGTCACCGTTTTTGAACCAAGTGAGCGCGATGTTCAGCGCGGTCCTCGATGTGTCGTCGGCATAGTTGCGGATGCTGTTTAGCGTGGTCTCTTTGAGAGGCAGACCATGGTTGACCGCGTTCCGAACGCGGCGATGCCGGGCACGGAGCAGGCCCGTTTCGCACCACATCTCCTCAAGTAACTGCCGCTCCCGGTCGGGGTCGGTGCAGATCGCAAGAGCATCTTCAAGGTCGGCGCGCTGGAGATCGGACATCGGAAGTGCGCGTATTTCGTCTTGGAGAGCAACAGCCTTCGCAACGGACACCAGGCGGGTTCCACCTCGGCTGTATTGGGAGATCTTCCGTTCGAGCTCTTGCCGACCCTCGTGGGGTTCGCGTGACCATGCTTCGTCGAATGGTGCCATCAGTTGATCAGCGATTCGAGGGCCGGCTTGGCTGAGGGCTTCTCGACGCTGGAGTGCGGTGGCCAACGTTCCCGGAGTCACCCTTAGCACGGACGCGATGAGTTCCATCGCGTGGTCCTCGAGCGCTGTCGCTATGCGAGGCGTGACGCGACGCGCGCCGTTGAAGAGAACGTCGCGATGATCAGTCATCCGTGCCTCACGTAACGAGGCCAGCGCTTCGACGAGGTGCTCGGGCATAGGGCCCTCGGTCAGGGCATCGCCGAGCTGATCTGCGACACTGCTGAGGATCTCGGCTGTGGCACCCATCCCGTAACTGTCATCCTCTAGCATCTGAGCGTCGCGGACACTCAGGCCTCGCGAATAGCTGCGAACCTTTCCGTCAAGTAGGACGATAGCTGCGTTCGCACTTTGCCAAGAGACGCCGCCTGCCTCGACGGCGACGCTCAGAACCGCCTCAATTCGGCGATGGGCTTCCTCCACCGCGCCGGCGACCTGCCTTTCCCCTAGGTCAACACGAACGAGGGTGAGTCGGTTCTCCAGTTTCAGCGATTCGACGTGGAGGTTGTCGAGCCAGGACACGTCCTTGCGGATCTCTCGAAGTTCGGCGCGTTCTGGGAAGTCGTTCAGCTCGACGTCAAAGGCGTTCGGAAGCGCCCAGTCGGCTTGGAGGAACGTCATCGGGCCTATAACCTCGCGCATCCGCGAGACAATGGCGCGGTAGTACACCGTCCACACGACTGTCCGACCCGCCGGTGCGGCGACGAGGATTTCCGTCGCCATCTCAATCCGGTGTGCTTCCGTCAGCGGCTCCGGAAGCTGTGCGTCGCGCCACCGGGCCAAGTCCTCCTCGGTGTTGACGAGCGTATCGGCGGCGTGGCTGAGCAATGAGAAGGCACCGTGTGCGGCGGGGCCGACTTGCGATGCGATGACTGCCGACAGCTTCCGCAATGCACGGCTGGTAACCCCGGCGACCTTCGCTGCGGCGCAGAGATCGCGGAACGCATCAGTGATGGCTATCTCTGAGTGCCACACCTCACCGAACCTAGTAGCCGCTGCAACGACGGCCTCTTGGTCAGCGACATCCTGAAGGTCATCTAGCAGAGGGACGATTAGCGCACCAAGCTGTCCCCCGATGGCTTCAGACTGTGCCTCAATCTCAGTCCGCAAGGAATCACGATTGTTCCTGGCGACCCTCGAATTCCACCCCGAAGCATCGACGGCTTGAGCGTAGTCGCCGAGTTCGGCGACCGCTTCACCGAGGGTGTATGGGGGGACGGCCCGATACGGAAGGGGAAGAACTTCCGCCACCGACAGAAGCCAGTCGCTGACGGTTGCTGTCGGCCGAACCCGCACCGCTTCATCTCCCATCGTCGATGGGTACATCTTGCCACCGACCAGCCACGGGAACTCCTCGTGCTCACGCTTGCCGGTCGCACCCGTGGGTCAGTGCCACGCGCCAGCTCTTGCCTGCGAGGCGCCGGAGAGTCCGTCGGGGGCCCGTCCGCAGTGACCGTTAGCCGGCCGGCTAACGGGACGGAGCTCGGCCCGACCGTCAGCGGTCTGCTCGCTGCATCCGAGCGGGGAAGGAGCTCGGTCGTGGTCGATCGCACCCCTGGCAAGTGTCGGTAATAATGTTCTCGACGTCATCGCGATTTTGGTAAATCATGGCGTATTCCTCAGGGTCGCTGTCTCATGGATGCTCCACACACCGTCAGCGCTTACGCCGGTGAAATCGGAGCGCCAGACGCCACTACTGTCTAAAGTAAAGCCGGCGATGCCGAAAGCCGTCGGTCCTTGAGGGACATGTCGATCCGAAGGCGAGTAATTCTTCTCGAGACCTTCGCCGATGTGGCTTGTCTGAGATTCGAACGGTGCGGTGCAGCCGTCGGTGGAAGACATATTCTCCATTTCCCCGGGCAGTAGATCCACGCCGTCTGGCCTTGCAAGGTTGAAAACAAGTATCGGTTTGTCTGGATAGCCAGTGAGGGAGACGTCAAAGTCACCAGGGATGCCAGACTCAAAGGTTTCGGTGGTCGTGAAATTGGCAGCGGGCTGGCAGCATCCTCCGGACTGCGGATCGCAGACTCCACCTCCCGCGCACGGAGCCGCCAACGTCGCGTGCTGATCCGTACTTAGCCAAGATGACGGCCCCCACGCCAACCCGCCGTGGCCGCTGTAGCTACTACCATTGTCCGGGCTAAGCGGCGTGGATGAAGTGAGGACGAATGATCCCTTCTTTTCAGTTGTTGTCTGGGCAATCTGGGCTCCGCAGGCATCAGTCATGGTGTCCGCAAGCGGCGGCTGATTGACCTCGATGTCTACTGTGTAGTCGAGGGTAAGAGCGTTCGACCAGTCCGTAATGGGAATCGCTGCTTTGGTGTTGAACATGTAACTGTTCGCGACGAGCATGGCAGTCTTTATTGCGACATCAGCAATCGGTAACCAACCGAGTGGAGTCTCTGATCCTGCTATTCCGAGAACCAACTCGATTGAGTTCGCCACCCAGTTCATGGCTCGGTCGATGGGATCACCTAAGGTGTTTGCGTTGATCGTTGCCTTGACGGTTCCGGTCCTCTTCACACTAACTGTTGCTTGAGTCTTGTCGGTATTTTGACGCGCCCCGGCAATGGTAATTGACGAACTTCCATCCGGATGGGTGACATCGCCTCGGCTCGGCGTGGATGGGTTGCCAGGAAATACTAGCGGTCCGCCTTCGACGGCCCACGAAACCTCGGCGCCGCCCCATGGCCCTGGTTTAGGCATACCGACATCAACCGAAGTCAGGGCAAGGACGTGTCGTAGGCAGTTCAGCCATTCTCCTTTGACTTCTCCCAATCCGAAAGTAGCTGTTAGGCCAGCGGTGCTTTGATCTTCGCTTGTGAGCTTGGTTCGGACGATCTTAGGTGCTGGAGTCGGAGCGATAGAGGCTTTGAAAGAGGAATAGGTTGACAGAAAATTCAGCACTGTCATAGCAGTACCAAGAACGGCCAGCCACGGCGAGGCTTTAGCGGTAAAAGTCTCCGCCTTTGATGCCACGATGCCAGCCGCCACCATTGTCAGAAACAAGCTCATCGCCGTCAGGCCGCTGCTCGTTACCCAATCTGGGATCGGGACGTTACACACGGGTGTGCTGTCGGAAGCGGGGCGAACCCTAGGCTTGCTGAGAGCGATGGGGAGTGCGGTTGTTGGTCCGGTTTGTGCTCCGGCTGATTGATGGCCCGTGCCTTCGATCCACGTCAGAGCGTCCCAGCTATCTCCCATGAGGCGTATCAAAAGCAGTGTGAATTGCACCGAGCTGAGCTGGTAGTCGGAATCGGACACTAGGGTCTGCGTCAGCGGTGGGCTACCGCGGGGAGCAGCGGCATCCATCGCAGCTCCCCAGGCGTGTTCAGACGGCGTTGTGGGAGAGCTCAAGCTACTCGCAAGATAGTTCTTCCAATCAGCTTCGGTTACGCCCCCGGATTCCGTGGCTTGGGCGACTGACTTGAGCAGCCCGTCAAGCGAAGAGGTGTCCTCCCGACTGAGGACGCTCTGCAAGCCAAGTGCCTGACCGGCATACAGCCACATACGATGCGAGGATTGCTTGGGCGCAAGGACAATCTTGTTCCCGAGAAAGGGGTCAAATACCGTCACGCCTATCGACTGGAGGAGCTTCAGCCAGTTCGACATACCGTCGGCCGTGGACGGCCGCGACGCTGACACAAGGGGAGCCGCCCAACTGACCGAGATCTCGGCTGCTTCTTCGTCTGTCCAGGGGGTGGCGCTCGCAACCTGTGGCAAGAGCTGACTGTCTGGAACGGCATCGGGCGGCATCGTGAAGCTGGGGGTAGGGCTGGCGCTAGGCGGCCCGGGTGCAGGGCAGCCCGTCACCGTCAGGAGGATGGTGACAATGAAGCAGAGGAGCTGTATCCAACGCAGGTTCTTGGTCACGATGAACCCCAGCCACACGACTTGACGAAAGAATGAATTGATTGTGCTGGACTGGAAACTTGACGTCAACGAACGAAGATTAGACGACAGTATTCGTCATCATATCTAGAGCAAACTATCACTACTCGCATCCCTGGCTAGATCGTGATGCTGCTGGTTTAGCGGCCCAGCCTTCGTGTGAGTCGGAGGTGGAGACTATTCAGCAGACCGGATGGGGGGTCCTAAGCCGGCCGGGGCTCAGGAAGCCACAGGTCGCTCGTGGTCCTGCTTTGCATTGAGCTTTGGCCCCTCGTACTTCCCCAAGCATCCGCTACGTCTCGCGGTCTCGCGCGAGCCCTCGAGGTGGGGGGAGTTGGCAGGTGGTGAGTACGTCGCGTGCGTTTGGGGTTCGTGCTCGATGTGGCATCAGGTGTGAACTGAGACGCATACGCTCTGGACCAGCGCCCGGTAAAGGATCCTCTTTCGAGCGTCGCCTATGCGTCTGCAACTCCCTCCTTCGGCGGTGACGCGGCGCCTTGCTGTGATTGTGGCCCCTATCGGTTGAATCGGCTTTCGGCTCTAGACTCGGGCCAGCAGGCGTGCGCGCACGAGGGGGACGCTGTGGAGCTTGGGCCGAGCGGTTCGCGGTTTTCGGACGACGGGCAATGGTGGTGGGACGGCCGCGGGTGGCTGCCCGCGGTCTCGATGGATCGCACGTGGCGGTTCGACGGGCAGCGGTGGCGGCGGAGCACGTCGTGGCGCGCGCCGTCTAAGTGGGCCCTCTTCTGCGCCCCCGTCTGGGCGTTCGTCCTGCTCGTCTGGGCGCCAATCGCTGTCGCCCCGCTGAGTACGCCTGACGGTGGAAGCGGGCCGGACCCGCTGGCGATCCTGCTCGCGGTCCTCGCGTCCCTGGTCGTCGCGACAGCGGTCCTCGGGTTCCTGTTCGGTGTTACAACCCAGCTCCGGTGGATCTGGGCTGCAGCCGTGCTGGGCACGTGGGCGCAGCTCGCCGGATATGTGATCGCGCAGCTGATGCAGCCGCAGCCTGGGGGCGCCGAGGACCACGCCGCGGCCGTGGGCTTGATCATGTTCTCGATGCCGACCCTGCTCGCGATCACGGGCCTGCTGTGGGCCGGGGCCGGTGCCGGGCGGCTCGCCCATTGGGTGCGACGACGGCGCTCTGCCGCGCTCACCGCTCGACGTTGAGGGATCGGCAAAACGGGCGGTCAGGCCTTCATCTGGTGTTCAAGCAGCCTCGCTCACGCGACGCTTCCAGTCGAGCGCGACGCCAGCCATCCAGACCGCACCAGAATTCGCCCCGACCAGGAATGCGAGTCCTGAGACGACCGTGAAAAACAAGTCACGGTCGAAAATACTGAAGATACTGGAGACCAGGAAGCCGCTTCCTCCCCACGAAGCCAACTCGAACGACGTGAATACGAGCCAGTAGGCAGGCACCACGCGTGCCATCGTCTGTCTAAATGTCCGCCTCGGAAGCCTCAGCTTGCGGAGCCGTTTCGAGTAGCCAGCTCCGAATATGGACACGCGGAGTCCAGCGAGATACGCGAAGAAGGTCGGAAGGAACAGTAGCCAGACCTCCCCGCCTGCCGCGACATCCGAAGTGAAAGACGCGGGATATACAGCAATCCGCACTGCCCCGGCTCCCGACAGCATGATGACGACCGCCGCACAGATGCCCATGAAGATACGCCGGCGAAGGGAGGCTTCGATGTCAGTAGGCGCGACGTCGCCATCCATGC
>NZ_JBKZWT010000159.1:0-8347 GCF_047759905.1 Sinomonas sp. G460-2
ACAGGGGCCGCGACCCCCTCGGGCGTGGCGACGCCGTCGGCCGGCTTCGCCATGTCCACGGTGCGGCGCAGCGGAACCTCCTTGATGAAGAGGACCGCGAGGAACGCGACGATGGCCACGATGCCCGCGATGAGGAAGGCCCGCGCGGACGCGTCGCCGAACGCTGCGCGCACGACATTCGCGATGGGTGCCGGCATGTCCTTGAGGTCGAGGCTCGCACCCCCGCTGCCGGCGGGCGCGTGGATCCCCTTCGCCGCGAGGCCCTGCGTGATGAGGTCGCTCGAGCGGTTGTTGAGCACGGCGCCGAGCACCGAGACGCCGATCGCGCCGAAGACGGAGCGGAAGAACGCGACCGTGGAGCTCGCCGCGCCGATGACCGAGACGGAGACGGTGTTCTGGACCGCGAGGACGAGGTTCTGCATGGTCATGCCGAGGCCGAGGCCGAGGATGAAGGAATAGACGCCGGTGATCGTGAGATCGGTCGAGTGGTCGATCGTGCCGAGGAGGCCCATGCCCCCGACGATGAACATGGTGCCGGTGACGAGATAGGCCTTCCACCGGCCGAAGCGCGTGATGAGCTGGCCCGTCACGACCGAGCCGAGGAAGTTGCCCGCGATCATCGGGAGCGTGAGCAGGCCGGCCTCGGTGGGCGTCGCGCCGCGGGCCACCTGGAAGTACTGGCCGATGAAAGACGTCGACGCGTACATCGAGACGCCGACCGCGGAGGACGCAATGATGCTGAGGGCCGTGGTGCGGTTCGCGATGATCTTGAGCGGAATGATCGGCTGCGAGACGAGCGACTCGACGATGATGAGCAGGATGATGCCGACGAGCGAGCCGCCCACCATCGCGGCGCTCTGCCACGACCACCAGTCGTAGTAGTCCGGCTGGCCCGCGAACGAGACCCAGATGAGAAGCGTGCTGACCGAGGCGGTGAGGAGGATGGTGCCGAGCCAGTCGATCTTCGCGGGGCGGCGCACGTGCTTGAGCTTGAGCGTGGCCTGGATGACGATGAGCGAGACGATCGCGAGCGGCACGCACACGAAGAACGTCCACCGCCAACCGAGCGGCGAGTCCACGATGAATCCGCCCAGGAGCGGCCCGCCCGCGGTGCCGACGGCCATGACCGCACCCATGTAGCCCGAGTAGCGGCCGCGATTGCGCGGCGGGATGAGCGTCCCGAGGATCGCCTGCGCGAGGGCCATGAGGCCGCCCATGCCAATGCCCTGGATCACGCGGGCCCCGATCATCTCGGGAATGGTCTGCGAGAGGCCCGCACCGACCGAGCCGATCACGAACACGATGATGTTGAGCTGCGTGAGGAGCTTCTTGTCGAAGAGATCGGCGAGCTTGCCCCACAGGGGAACCGTCACGGCGCTCGCGAGCAGCGAGGCGGTGATGACCCAGGCGAAGTCGGTCTGGTTGCCCTTGAGGTCCGCCATGATCGTGGGGAGTGCGTTCGAGACGATCGTGCTCGAAAGGATCGCCGTGAAGAACGCGGCGAGGAGGCCCGAGAGGGCCTCCAGGATCTGGCGGTGGCTCATTTCGGGAGCCGGTGCATCAGCGGGCAGCAAGCTCTTCCTCCTTCTGGGATTCGGTGTGGTCAAGGGAGGCGCCGGACTTGAGCGTGTGGCTCCTGGCCCGCATGGTCTCGGTCAGGCGGCGGATCGACGCCGCGCAGGCCTCGACTTCCGACTCGTCCCAGCCCTCGAGGAGCTCGAGGATGAGCGCGATGCGCGCCTCCTCGATCTCGGCGAGCCGGGCCTTCCCCGTCTCCGTGAGCTCGAGCAGCTGGGCGCGACGGTCCTCGGGATCGGGGCGTCGCGTCACAAGTCCGCGGTCGTGGAGCTCGGCGATGTGCCGGCTCAGCACCGGAGCGCTCACGCTGAGCTTCTCCGCGATGTCCACGGCGCGGCCGCCGAACTCGCTGATCATGCGCAGCACGCCGGCTTCCGCGGTGCCGACCTCGGTGGATTTGTGCTCGTGTGCGAGGCATCGAAGAACTCGCTGGAGGTCAAAGACACCGTGGATCAGCGCTCGGACTGATTGCGGTTCGACGGCCATGGTCACTTCCCTTGTTTGATTGCTTACCGCAACTATATATCCGAAACTGTTGCTTAGGCAAACTAATGTGAGGGAGGAGACACCGGGGTCCCTTAAGCGTCCAAGGGTCACTTCCCGTGGGTAGTGACCCACGGGAAGTGACCCTTGGACGGTGGGTAACCCACGGAAGGTGACCCTTGGACGGAGGGAGGTTAGACGCCCAGATGCGTCGGGGCGAACATCCGCAGGAGCGTCTCGACGACGACGACGTTCGGCCCGTCCGCCGCGAAGCCCGCCTCGAGCGCCTCCCGCACGTCCTCGGGCGCGACCCTGCGCGCGGGAACCCCGAACGATTCGGCGAGCTTCACGAAGTCGGGGCGGGCGAGCTCGGTCGCAGTCGCCTGCCCGAACGCGCCGACCATGTACTCGCGGAGGATCCCGTAGCCGCCGTCGTCGACGATGAGCCACGTGACGGGGATGTTGTGCTGCCTCGCGGTCGCGAGCTCGCTGATCGAGTACATGGCGGAGCCGTCGCCCGAGACGGCGAGCACGCGCGAGGGCTTCCCGATCGTCTCGAGCCCCACCGCTCCGCCGATCGCGGACGGGAAGCCGAAGCCCAACCCGCCCGCGCCCTGCGCCGAGTGGAACTGGCCTGCGCGCGAGTCCCAGCAGCTCCAGCCCCAGTACGCGGCGATCGTCATGTCCCAGAACGTCTGCATCTCGTCCGGCACGGCGGCTCGGATGTCCGCCATGAAGCGGAGCTCCTTGCCGAGATCCTGAGCCTCGAGACGCGCACGGACGGCGGTCAGCGAATCAGCCACGAGGGCCTCGGGGGTCCGGCCGTGCCAGTCGGGCGCGAGCGGTGTCCCGGCCATCGCGGCCTCGAGCGCGCCCTGGATTGCCGCGAGCGCCTGGCCCGCGTCGGCGCGGATGCCGAGACCCGGGCGGTTCGACTCGAGGACGCGCGGCTCCGCGTCGATCTGGATGATGCGGCCCCGCGGCTCGAACGTGAAGTAGTTCGAGGTCACCTCGCCAAGCGAGGAGCCGATGACCACGAGCACGTCCGCGTCCTCGAGCACGTCGGTCATGTGCCGGTCCTCGACCCACGACTGGAGCGAGAGCGGATGCGTCCACGGGAACGCCCCGTTGCCCCCGGGCGTGCAGATGACCGGTGCGCGGAGCAGCTCGGCGATCGCGAGGAGCGGCTTCTCGGCATGGCCGCGGCGCGTCCCGCCGCCCGCGATGATTGCGGGGCGGTCCGCGGCGGCGAGCCACGCGACTGCCTCCCGCACGAGTTCGACGCGAGGCGGGTTGTCCGCGGCGACCGCGAGCGCGTCTTCGACGGGCGGGACCATGATCGGGTCCAGGAGCACGTTCTGTGGGATCTCGACCCAGACCGGCCCCTGCGGGGACGAGATCGCGTCCGTCCACGCGTCCTGGATCGCCGACGGGATGCCCGACGCGTGCTGGATGAGCCGCTGGCTCTTCGTGACGTTCGCCGCCGAGGCCTTCTGGTCGTCGAGCTGATGCAGCATCCCCTTACGCCGCGCGCCGAGCCCCTCGAGCGGGATCTGGCTCGCAATGACGACCATCGGGACGCCCGTCGCGTACGCCTCCTGGAGCCCGGCGAGCGAGGTCAGGGCGCCGGGACCGGTCGAGAGGAAGAGAACCCCGACCTCGCCGGTCGCGCGCGAGTAGCCGTCCGCCTCGAACGCCGAGTTGTTCTCGACGCGGCTCGAGACGAACTTGAGGTTGCCGCGCCCCATCGCGTCGAACAGGCCGAGCGCGTGCTGGCCGGGGATGCCGAAAACGGTCTTCGCGCCGAGCGCCTCAAGCGTCTCGACGACGAGGTCGCCGCCGTTGCGCTGGTGACCCGCGGCGTGACCCGCCGCCGTGGCGCTCACTGGGCACCCGCCGTCGTCCGCTCGGTCACAGAGGCGAGCCCGCGGCCGGGCTGCTCGCTCAGGAGGGAGACGAGATCGTAGGCGACGTGGCTCGCGGCGATGCCGGTGAGCTCGGCGTGGTCGTAGGCCGGGGAGACCTCGACGACGTCGGCGCCCACGAGATTGAGCCCGCGGAGGCCGCGGATGATCTCGAGGAGCTCGCGGCTCGTGATGCCGCCGGCCTCGGGCGTGCCGGTGCCGGGTGCGTGGGCGGGGTCGAGGACGTCGATATCCACAGAGACATAGAGGGGACGCTCGCCGATGCGGTCGCGCAGCTTCGCGACGACCTCGCGGACGCCCTCGTAATAGACGTCGGAGGACGTGACGATGCCGAAGCCGAAGCGCCGATCGTCCTCGAGGTCCTTCTTGCCGTAGAGCGGGCCACGCGTGCCCACGTGGCTCAGGGCGTCGGTGTCGAGGATGCCCTCCTCGACGGCTCGGCGGAACGGGGTGCCGTGCGTGTATTCGGCCCCGAAGTACGTGTCCCACGTGTCGAGGTGCGCGTCGAAGTGCAGGAGCGCGACCGGCCCGCCAGCGCGCTCCGCGGCGGCGCGGAGCAGCGGGAGGGCGATCGTGTGGTCGCCACCGAGGGTCACGAGGCGCGTGCCGCCGGCCGTGAGGTCGAGTGCGTCCTGCTGGATCGTCTCGATCGCCTCGTGGATGTTGAACGGGTTGACGGCCATGTCCCCCGCGTCGGCGACCTGGGCCTCCGCGAACGGGGAGAGGTCGAGCGCCGGGTTGTACGGGCGGAGGAGGCGGCTCGCCTCGCGGACGTGGTTCGCGCCGAAGCGCGCGCCGGGGCGGTACGACACGCCCGAGTCGAACGGGACGCCCACGATCGCGACATCAGCGTGCGCGACCTGATCGAGGCGCGGGAGCCGCGCGAACGTCGCGGGCCCGGCGAAGCGCGGGACGCGGGAGGAATCGATGGGGCCGAGCCGGCCGTTGTCCTCGATCCGGAGCTCTTTCAAAGGGGTGCCCTCCATAGCTTGTTCTGTTGTGATTCAGGCTACAGCAATGTTTCCTTCTATGCACCCATTGTTTCCACACACCGTCTCGCGAACGACGACGACGGCGCTCGCCTGAGCGCGCCGCGTGTGATGTGATCTTTGTGAGGCCGCCAACACCGGCTGTTAAGAACGCATCAAGAATCAGGTCCCTCCGAGTCTGCGCGACTACTCTCCCTGCAGGACACCGGAAGATCAGGGAATCATGACTACACTTACTCGACCGCCGGCCGAACCTTCGGACCGGAAGAAGCGCACGGGCCACGGCTTCCGCCGCTGGCTCCTCGAGGGAATCCCCGAGGTCTCGGGGCAGCACCAAGGGCCGCACGGCGTCCCGAAGGAGCACCACAAGGCCCAATCGTGGTGGAAGGTCATGTGCCTCACGGGCGTCGACTACTTCTCGACCCTCGGTTACCAGCCCGCCATCGCCGCCGTCGCCGCCGGCCTCCTCTCCCCCATGGCGACCATCATCCTCGTGGCCGTGACCCTCGCCGGCGCGCTCCCGGTGTATCGCCGCGTCGCGAAGGAGAGCCACAAGGGCGAGGGCTCGATCGCGATGCTCGAGCGGCTCATGCCGCGCTGGACGGGCAAGCTGTTCGTCCTCGCGCTCCTGGGCTTCGCCGCGACCGACTTCATGATCACCATGACGCTCTCCGCAGCGGACGCCAGCGCCCACCTCATCGAGAACCCGTTCGTGCCGGAGGCCCTCCACGGCCAGCAGGTCACGATCACGCTCGCGCTGCTCGCCGCGCTCGGCCTCGTGTTCCTGCGCGGGTTCCGCGAGGCCATCAACGTGGCTGTGGTGCTCGTGGGCGTGTACCTCGTGCTCAACGCCGTGGTCGTGGTGGTCGGCTTCGGACACCTGTTCGGCGAGGGCGTCGCGGTGGTCGACTGGTGGAAGGCCCTCACCACCGAGCACAGCGACCCGTGGATGATGATCGGCATCTCGCTCCTCGTGTTCCCGAAGCTGGCCCTCGGCCTTTCGGGCTTCGAGACCGGCGTTGCGGTCATGCCGCAGATCAAGGGCGATCCGAGCGACACCGAGGAGTACCCGGCCGGACGCATCCGCGGAACCCACCGCCTCCTCACCACGGCCGCGACGATCATGTCCGGGTTCCTCATCACGACGAGCTTCATGACGGTCGTGCTCATCCCGCAGGCCGAGTTCCAGGCCGGCGGGAAGGCCGACGGCCGTGCCCTCGCGTTCCTCGCGCACCAGTTCTTGGGCGACGGTTTCGGAACGGTCTACGACGTCTCGACGATCGCCATCCTGTGGTTCGCGGGCGCGTCCGCGATGGCCGGCCTGCTGAACCTCGTGCCGCGCTACCTGCCGCGGTACGGCATGGCGCCGGGCTGGGCCCGCGCCGTCCGCCCGCTCACGCTCGTGTTCACGGCCATCGGCTTCCTCATCACGTGGATCTTCGAAGCGAACGTGGACGCCCAGGGCGGCGCGTACGCGACCGGTGTCCTGGTGCTCATGACCTCGGCGGCCATCGCCGTGACGCTCTCCGCGTGGCGCAAGCGGCAGCGGGGGCTCACATGGGCGTTCGGCATCATCAGCGCCGTCTTCCTCTACACGACCGTGGCCAACTCCCTCGAGCGGCCCGACGGCATCCGGATCGCTGCCCTCTTCATCCTGGGCATCGTCGTGGTGAGCTTCGCGTCCCGCGTGCGGCGCTCGTTCGAGCTCCGCGCCACGCTCGTCCGGCTCGACGAGCAGGCGCTCGAGTTCCTCGCCGAGGTAGACCAGGGGCCCATCCGCCTCATCGCGCACGAACCCCAGCGCCTCGACTCCGAGCGGTACCGCACGAAGCTCGAGCATGCGCGCGCCGCGAACCACCTGCCCGAGGACGCGGACATCCTGTTCATCGAGGTCGTGGTGGACGACAGCTCCGAGTTCGAGCAGGAGCTCGACGTGCACGGCGTCAAGCGGCATGGCTTCAAGGTGCTCGAGGTCCACTCGAACAACGTGCCCAACACGCTCGCCGCGATCCTCCTGCACCTGCGGAACGTGACCGGCCTCATGCCGCACATCTACTTCCGCTGGACCGAGGGCAATCCGGTCACGAACCTCACGAAGTTCCTGTTCTTCGGCGAGGGCGAGATCGCTCCCGTGACGCGCGAGGTGCTGCGCGAGGCCGAGCCCCGCGTGACCGAGCGGCCCTGGGTGCACGTGGGCTGACGCCGGCTTCTCCGGCCGCATTTCCCCCGCACCGCTCCCTTCGCCACCCCGCGCCGCCCTTTGGCCCGGTTGCTTCTTCCCAACCGGTCGGGAGGGCGGCGCGTCCACGAAACACGCATCCTCGGGGCCCAGATAAACGGGCTGGATCGCGGAGACCCGGAGCGCCCAAATCTCCTCCCCAGAACCGACGACGGCCGGTCATCCACATAGGCGCCCCCGGAGGGCCCAGGCACCAGCAGGCCATGGCTTGCTGGGGAGATGGACCCCCTTCAGCTCCTTGATTCACTCGGGGGCGTGGCCCGCGCGGCGACGCTTCTCGAGGCCGGACTCAGCCGAAACGACCTCGCCTCGTTGTCGAGGCGCGTCGGACGGCCCAAGCGCGGCGTCTACGCCACGGCTGACTGCCGTCGCGACTTCCTCGCGGCCATCATGCGCAACTCGGTCCTCACGTGCGCCTCGGCGGCCCGCGACTACGGGCTCTGGATCCGGGTCCAACCGGCGAGGCATCATCTCGGGTGCGGGCACGGCCATGCGAATGGCTCGCTCGCCCTGGCCTCGCGCATCGACGCGACGATCCACCGGGGGCTCAGATACCGGCCACACCACACGCTGCCCTTGGCAGCGGTCGAAGACGTCTTACTGCATGCGCTTCGCTGCCTTCCCGAGCAAGCTGCCGTGCCGCTCGCGGTATCGGCGATCAAGAATCACGGCCTACGCCTCGAACTCCTCGAGGACGATCTCACGGCCCGAAAGTCCGGACCCGCATTGCGAACGCTCAGGAAGGTCGACCTACGGGTCGAATCGCTCCCGGAGGCCGAGGCCCTGCTGTTGCTGTTGCCACTCGCCGAGGCGCTTGGAGTCGACGTTGAGCCCCAAGTCTTCATTCCGGGCATTGGCCGCGTCGACTTCCTGATCGCGGGCTTTCTCATCATCGAGATCGACGGTGTCGCGTTTCATTCCGACCGGATCTCGATGCTGCGGGACCGCGAGCGCGACAACTCGGCCACGCTCAGCGGCTACGTGAAGCTCCGCTATCTGCCTGACGTCATCTGGAATGCGCCCGAGCGATTCGTCTCCGAGGTCACCGCGGCTCTCACGGGGCGGACTCGCAGGTGACTATGGGCCTACCCGTGCTCCAGCCCGATTGATTCTTGCCGACCGGTCGGAAGTGC
>NZ_JBKZWT010000016.1:0-31948 GCF_047759905.1 Sinomonas sp. G460-2
TTGCCGTCGGCGCCGCGGCCGTGGCGCTCGTCGCGGGGCTCATGGCTCTCCTCGTCTTCTCGCCGCTCCTCGCGGTGCGGACCATCACCGTCGAGGGCACCAAGATGCTCGCTCCGGCGCAGGTCCTCGCCGCGCTCAAGCCGCTTCAGGGCCGCCCGCTCCCGCTCGTCGGGCCGGACGATGTGACGCGCCTCGTGAGCCCGATTGTCCAGGTGAAGTCCGTGCGCAGCCGCGCGGTGCCGCCGAACACGCTCCTCGTAACCGTCGTGGAGCGCGTCCCCGTCGCGCTCGTGAAGCAGTCGAACGGCTTCTCGGTCGTGGACGGCGACGGCGTCGAGATCGCCCAAGCCCAGGACAAGTCTGCGTTTGCGGTTCCCGTGATCGACGCGTCGGGCGGCGCGATCCCGCACCCGACGTTCCTCGCGATCACGAGCGTCCTCGCGGCGCTTCCCGTCGACATCCTCGCCCAGCTCGCCACCGCGAAGGCCGATTCGGTCGACTCGGTGCAGCTCAAGCTCGCGAACGGCAAGACGGTGATTTGGGGGAACGCCCAGGACCGCGATCTCAAGGCCCAGGTTCTTGCGGCGCTCATGAAGGCGAACGAGACGCCGGTCAAGGGACAGACGCCCGTGACGGTCTATGACGTGAGCACGCCCCGCCATCCGGTCACGCGTTAAGGCGCCGCTTTGCGGCAAAGCTCGCGACACGCCTAGGCGGTCGTTGCACCGGGGAATCGCGGCAAATACCGTCTTCAACAAGAGCTAGTTGACATAACTATAACCTTCGACTTGAGGGTTAAGGTTGTGAACCCGGCTTCTTGCAGAACCAGCAGGCTTCGAACAAGGGACACTCAACGTGGCAGCACCGCAGAACTACTTGGCCGTCATCAAGGTCGTCGGCATTGGCGGCGGTGGCGTGAACGCAGTAAACCGCATGATCGAAGTCGGTCTGCGAGGAGTGGAATTCATCGCCATCAACACGGACGCCCAGGCGCTGCTCATGAGCGACGCGGACGTCAAGCTCGACGTCGGCCGCGAACTGACCCGCGGGCTTGGCGCCGGTGCGAACCCTGAGGTCGGTCGCCAGGCTGCTGAGGACCACTCGGATGAGATCGAGGAAGTCCTGCGCGGCGCGGACATGGTCTTCGTGACGGCCGGCGAGGGCGGCGGAACCGGAACGGGCGGCGCTCCCGTCGTGGCGCGGATCGCGCGCTCGCTCGGCGCGCTCACGATCGGCGTCGTGACGCGTCCCTTCACGTTCGAGGGCCGCCGCCGCGCGTCGTCCGCCGAGAACGGCATCGAGGCGCTCCGCGACGAGGTTGACACGCTCATCGTGATCCCGAACGACCGGCTCCTCTCGATCAGCGACCGCAACGTGTCGGTGCTCGACGCGTTCCGCTCCGCCGATCAGGTTCTCCTCTCCGGAGTCCAGGGCATCACGGACCTCATCACGACCCCTGGTCTCATCAACCTCGACTTCGCCGACGTCAAGTCCGTCATGCAGGGTGCGGGTTCCGCCCTCATGGGCATCGGCTCGGCGCGCGGCGAGGACCGCGCCGTCAAGGCCGCCGAGCTCGCGATCGCGTCCCCGCTCCTCGAGGCCTCGATCGACGGCGCGCACGGCGTCCTGCTCTCGATCCAGGGCGGCAGCGACCTGGGCCTCTTCGAGATCAACGAGGCCGCGCGCCTCGTGCAGGAGGTGGCGCACCCCGAGGCGAACATCATCTTCGGCGCCGTCATCGACGACGCCCTCGGCGACGAGGCTCGCGTCACGGTCATCGCGGCTGGCTTCGACGACGTCAAGGCGACGTCGCCGTCGCTCGAGGACACGAAGGCCAGGGCCGCCGCCCAGCAGGCAGCTGCCGCGGCGGCGTCGGCCGTTCCGTCGGCGCCGCAGGTGCCGCCGGCACCGCGCCCGTCCGCTCAGCCGCAGCCGGTCCACGCCGGCCTGAGCCAGTGGAGCCAGTCGCACACGGGCTCGTCCGCCGATTCTGGTTTCGACGTCGAGCTTCCGGCGGTTGTCGAGCCGGACCTCTCGGGCTCTCGCGACGATCTCGATGTGCCCGACTTCCTCAAGTGATTGATCGAGCGGCCGCCCCGGCGCCCCAAGGCGACGGGGTGGAGGGACTCTTCTGGTGGCGCCGGGACATCCGTCCCGGCGTCACCGCCGCGTTCACGCAGGTCTCGGCGGGCAACCTCGCCTTCCACGTCGGCGAGGACGACGACGGCGTGCGCGCCCATCGCACGGCGCTTGCCGAGGCCGCGGGGGTAGACCGCTTCCAGTACATGGAGCAGGTCCACGGCAAGGCGCACGTGTGGGCCGAGCAGGCCGGCGAGGTGCCGGTCGCCGATGCCCTCCTGTCACGCGGGACTCCCTTGGCGGTCATGGTCGCCGACTGCGTCCCGATCGTCCTGATGGGGCAGTTCCCGGATGGCTCGCCCGCGCTCGGAGCTGTTCACGCGGGGCGGGTCGGGCTCGCCGCGGGAGTGGTCCCGGCAGCTGTCGCGGCCCTTCGCGATGCCGGGGCGCACGGACTCGAGGCGTGGATCGGTCCCAGCATCTGCGGGCGCTGCTACGAAGTGCCTGCGACCCTCCGAGACGAGGTCGAAGCCGCGGTCCCCGGGACGGCGTCGCGGACATCGTGGGGCACGCCGGCGCTTGATCTCCCGGGCGGCGTCACAGCCCAGCTCGCGGCTGCGGGCGTCGCGGTTCATGCCGAGGCCGCCGCGTGCACGCTCGAGGAAGAGCGCCTCTTCTCGCATCGGCGCGCGCCGGGGGAGGGCCGCTTCGCGGGCCTGGTGTGGGCGCATGCGTGATCTCGAGTCCCGGCGGGCTGAGCTCGCGGCGAACCTCGAGCGCGTTCGTCGTCGGATCTCCCAGGCGGCGCGCGCGTCCGGACGGGGCGAGGAGCCCAAGCTCATCGTCGTGACGAAGTTCCACCCCGCGGGTGATGTGAGGCTGCTTGCCGAGCTCGGTGTGACCGACGTCGGAGAGAACCGCGATCAGGAGGCCTCCGCGAAGGCGGCCGAGCTTGCGGGCCTGGAGCTCTCGTGGCACTTCATCGGCCAGCTCCAATCGAACAAGGCGAAAAGCGTGGTTCGCTACGCCGACACCGTGCACTCGGTGGACCGTTCCTCGCTCGTGACGGCCCTCGCGAAAGCCGCGGCCCATGAGCCGTCGCGCGCGGGCCGCCCGCCCCTAGCGTGCCTCCTCCAGGTGAACCTCGACGAGGATGCGGTGTCCGGGAGAGGGGGAGCGCTGCCGGCCGAACTTGCGCGGCTTGGCGACCTCGTCGCAGGCGCGGACGGGCTGCGCCTCGCGGGCATCATGGCGGTCGCGCCGCTCGGCGAAGACCCCGAGCGGGCCTTCGAGCGCCTGTCCGTTTGCGCCGCGAAGCTGCGCGCGGACCATCCAGATGCGAGGATGGTGTCTGCGGGTATGAGTCAAGACCTCGAACAGGCGATTGCGGCGGGCGCGACACACGTGCGGATCGGGACAGATGTCCTCGGTCCGCGGCCACGCGTGCTGTAGCGTCGAAGCGTCGGGACCTCTAGGGCCGGGACCCGGTGCCTGAGGACCGCGTGGCCCGAGTACAGGAGTCGAGCATGGCCGGAGTTATGCGGAAGACCATGGTTTACCTCGGCCTCGCAGACAGCGATGAGCAGTTCGAGGCAGAGGCCCATCACGCCCGCACGGAAACCACACGTACGGAAGAGGACAAGCCGGTGCACACCGAGCGCGAAGAACGCCGACAGGCACTCGCAACCCGCGAGCCCGCCGCCGAGGTCGAGGAGTACCGGGCTCCAGTGACGCCCATCAAGCGTGCCGCAGCCGTGCGTGAGGACGGCAGCCTGCGCCAGATCACCACGGTCCACCCGCGCTCCTACAACGACGCCAAGATCATCGGAGAGAGCTTCCGCGAGGGCATTCCCGTGATCATGAACGTCACGGACATGGGCGAGGCAGACGCCAAGCGCCTCGTCGATTTCTCGGCCGGCCTCGTGTTCGGCCTCCATGGCAGCATAGAGCGGGTCACCAACAAGGTGTTCCTGCTCACCCCCGCGACGATCGAAGTCCTCGGCGAGGACAAGAAGGCGAGCGAGGGGACTACCGCCTTCTTCAACCAGAGCTGAGTTTCGCGTGGGCATTGTCTGGGCACTCGTGTATGTGCTTCTCGATCTCCTGCTCGTGGGGCTCGTGGGGCGCCTCGTACTGGACTGGGTCCAGTCGTTTGCCCGGTCGTGGCGACCGCGGGGGTTTTCCCTCGTAGCCGCGAGTGCCATCTACTCGATGACCGATCCGCCCATGCGGTTGTCCAGGAGGCTTTTCAAGCCTGTCCGGCTCGGTGGTTTGAGCCTCGATATCGCGTTCATTGTCCTCGTGTTCGCGGTCTACATCGCTATGGATATCGTTCGGAATCTCGCGTAGGTTCTGAGCAAAGAACCGGGGGCTTCTCTTTTTCTGTACTTACGTGCTAAGTCGGAAGTGGAGCGACCGGGTGAATGTCAGCTACGGTAGTCGGGGGAGGCAAGCCTTCCCGACTGACAAGACCAAATGAGGTGAGCAGATGGCTCTGACGCCAGAAGATGTCGTCAACAAGCGATTCCAGCCGACCAAGTTCCGCGAGGGCTACGACCAGGACGAGGTTGATGACTTCCTTGACGAGATCGTCATTGAGCTCCGCCGGCTGAACCAGGAGAACGACGAGCTCCGCAAGAAGGTCGCCGAGCTCACCTCGAAGGGCGGTGTTTCGGCACCCGAGAAGCCGACCGTTGAAGAGCCCAAGCCGGTTGAGGTCGCGAAGCCCGCTCCGGTTGCTCCGGCGCCCGCGCCTGTCCAGGCGGCTGCCCCCTCGACGGTGCACGCGCAGACCGCCGAGTCGGCCGCTGGTCTCCTCGCGATGGCTCAGCAGATGCACGACAAGCACGTCCAGGACGGCATCGACCAGCGCGACAAGATCATCGCCGAGGCGCAGATCGAGGCGAGCAGCCTGGTGAGCGAGGCTCAGGAGAAGTCCCGCAAGACGCTGGGCGCCCTTGAGCAGCAGCGGTCGGTGCTCGAGCGCAAGGTTGAGCAGCTCCGTGGCTTCGAGCGCGACTACCGCACCCGCCTCAAGGCCTACATCGAGGGCCAGCTGCGCGATCTCGACGCCCGAGGCTCGGTCGTGTCGAACGAGATCCCCGACAACGCCGAGGTCTAAAGTCAGAAACTCGTCAGAGCCGGCGGCCGCCCACGCGGTCGCCGGCTTCGGCATGCCAACGGAAAGCAGCATGGACAACTCCACACCGACGTCGCCCCCGCATGACCACGCGCCGTCGTCCGCCGGGCGCCGTCGCCTCCACTGGCGGGGCATTGGCGTGCTGGCCGCCCTCGCCGTCGTGGCGTATGTCCTCGACCAGCTCACGAAGCTCTGGGTGACGAGCACCATGACGGAGGGGGAGAGGACCCCGGTCCTCCCGCCGCTCCTGCACTGGTACTACATCCGCAATTCGGGTGCCGCGTTCTCGATCGGTGAGAACGTGACGTGGGTCTTCAGCATCATCATGACTGTCGTCTCGGTGGCGATCATCGTGTACGCGAGGCGGGTACGTTCCGTCGGGTGGGCCGTCGCGCTCGGGCTCGTGCTCGGCGGTGCGCTCGGCAACCTCACCGACCGGCTGTTTCGCGAGCCCTCGTTCGGCATGGGCCACGTGGTGGACTTCATCCAGCTGCCCAACTTCGCGATCTTCAACGTCGCCGATTCGTGTGTCGTCACAGGCGTCGCGCTCATCTGCCTCCTGACGCTCGTCGGCATTGGCGCGGACGGAAGCCGGCACTCGAAGCGCGACGGCGCCCGAAACGACGAGCGCGGAGCCGGGACCGGTACAGGGTCCGGGGGCGAAGAGCAACCGGGGACGCCGGGTGCCTGAGCGGCACACCGTCCCCGAGGAACTCGCCGGAGCGCGCGCGGACGCGGGTCTCGCGGCCCTGCTCGGGGTGTCCCGATCGGCCGCGGCCCAGCTGCTGACGGGCGGCCACGTCCGCATGGCAGGCAAGGCTCTCGCCAAATCGGATCGGCTCGCCGCGGACGCGGAGATTGACATCGACGCGCCCGAGCAGCGCGATCCCCTGGAAGTGGTGGTGGAACACGTGGACGGCCTCGAGATCCTCCTCGACGACGAGGACTTCGTCGTCGTGGACAAACCCGTGGGCGTTGCCGCGCATCCCTCCCCGGGATGGGTAGGGCCCACCGTCGTGGGCGGCCTCGCCGCTGACGGTTTCCGCATTTCGACGTCCGGCGCACCCGAGCGCGCGGGCATCGTCCACCGGCTCGACGTGGGCACGTCCGGCGCCATGGTCGTCGCGAAGACCGAGCACGCGTACACCGCGCTCAAGCGCGCATTCAAAGAGCGCACCGTCGAGAAGGTCTACCACGCCGTGGTCCAGGGCCTGCCCGATCCGCTCGAGGGGACCATCGACGCGCCGATCGGGCGGCACCCGGGCTACGACTGGCGCTTCGCGGTCGTCGAGGACGGCCGCGCCTCGGTGACCCACTACGAAGTGCTCGAGGCCTTCGGCCGTGCAAGCCTCGTCGAGGTCCACCTCGAGACTGGCCGGACGCACCAGATCCGCGTCCACTTCTCGGCGCTCCACCACCCGTGCGCGGGGGACCTGACGTACGGCGCGGACCCGCGGCTCGCGGCCGATCTGGGCCTCACGCGCCAGTGGCTGCACGCGCACCGCCTCGGCTTTGCGCACCCCCGAACGGGCGAATGGGTCGAGGCCACGAGCCCCTACCCGGCCGATCTGCAATACGCGATCGACGCGCTCCGCGGCCACTGAACCGGTCGTGCGCTGGCCCGTTCCCCGCTGGGGCCCTGCCAACTGGCCTGCGGGCCGAGGCTCCGGCTCAATGCGTGCGGCGCGGCAGCGCGGAGCCCACGGGCGCCGAGCCTAGACTGGAGCGGTGACTTCCAGCGGTTCGTTCGTGCACCTCCACAACCACACCGAGTACTCGATGCTCGACGGCGCGGCGCGGCTGGGGGACCTGTTCAGCCACGCGGAGGAGCTCGGCATGAACGCGGTTGCGACGACGGACCACGGCTTCGTCTTCGGGGCATTCGACTTCTGGAAGAAGGCCACGGACGCCGGCATCAAGCCGATTGTCGGGGTCGAGGCCTACCTGACGCCGGGCACCGCCCGCCAGGACAAGACCCGCGTGCGCTGGGGCGACGGTGGCCGCAACGACGTCTCCGGCGCCGGCGCGTACACGCACATGACGATGTGGGCCGAGAACACGGAGGGCATGCACAACCTCTTCCGGATGTCCTCGCTCGCGTCCCTCGAGGGCTATCTGTACAAGCCGCGCATGGACCGCGAGCTCCTGCAGACGTACGGGAAGGGCCTCATCGCGACGACCGGTTGCCCGTCCGGCGAAGTCCAGACCAAGCTCCGGCTCGGGCTGTACGAGGAGGCCCGCGAGGCGGCCGCCGAGTTCCGCGAGATCTTCGGGCGGGAGAACTTCTTCTGCGAGCTCATGGACCACGGCCTCGACATCGAGCGCGCGGTTCAGGCCGATCTGATCAGGCTCGCGAAGGACCTCGGCCTTCCGCTCGTGGCCACGAACGATCTCCACTACACACACGCCGAGGACGCCTCGAGCCACGCCGCCCTCCTCTGCGTCCAGTCTGGTTCGACGCTCGCCGACCCCAAGCGGTTCAAGTTCGACGCCGACGAGTTCTACCTCAAGTCCCCGGCCGAGATGCGGGCGATCTTCAGCGACCATCCCGAGGCGTGCGACAACACGCTGCTCATCGCCGAGCGCTGCAACGTCGAGTTCAACACGAAGGCGAGCTACATGCCGCGCTTCCCCTGCCCGGAGGGGGAGAACGAGGAATCGTGGTTCGTCAAGGAGGTTGAGCGCGGCCTCCACTACCGGTTCCCGGGCGGCATCCCCGACGAGGTCCGCAAGCAGGCCGAGTACGAGATCGGGATCATCACCCAGATGGGGTTCCCGGGCTACTTCCTCGTCGTCGCCGACTTCATCAACTGGGCCAAGGACAACGGGATCCGCGTAGGCCCGGGCCGCGGCTCCGGTGCGGGGTCCATGGCCGCGTACGCGATGCGCATCACGGATCTCAACCCGCTCGCCCACGGCCTCATCTTCGAGCGCTTCCTCAATCCGGACCGTGTCTCGATGCCTGACTTCGATGTCGACTTCGATGATCGTCGCCGCCCCGAGGTCATCAAGTACGTGACGGAGAAGTACGGCGACGACCGTGTCGCGATGATCGTCACGTACGGGACCATCAAGGCCAAGCAGGCCCTCAAGGACTCCTCCCGCGTGCTCGGCTACCCGTTCTCCGTGGGGGAGCGGCTCACGAAGGCGATGCCGCCGGACGTCATGGGCAAGGGCATGCCGCTCGTGGACATCCACAATCCCGAGGCCAAGCGCTACGGCGAGGCCGAGGAGATGCGCGAGCTCCTGCGCTCGGACTCGGACGCCCAACGTGTGTTCGAGACGGCGCTCGGGCTCGAGGGGCTCAAGCGCCAGTGGGGCGTGCACGCCGCCGGCGTCATCATGTCCTCCCACCCGCTCATCGACATCGTCCCGATCATGCGCCGCGACCAGGACGGCCAGGTCATCACGCAGTTCGACTATCCGACCTGCGAGGGCCTTGGGCTGATCAAGATGGACTTCCTCGGCCTGAGGAACCTCACGATCATCACGGACGCCCTGGACAACATCAAGCTCAACCGCGGGACGGAGCTCGACCTCGAGCGCCTCGAACTCGACGACACGCCGTCCTACGATCTCCTCGCGCGCGGCGACACGCTCGGCGTTTTCCAGCTCGATGGCGGCCCCATGCGCTCGCTGCTCAAGCTCATGCGCCCCGACAACTTCGAGGACATCTCCGCCGTCCTCGCGCTCTACCGGCCGGGGCCCATGGGCGCGAACGCGCACACCAACTACGCGCTCCGCAAGAACGGCCAGCAGGAGATCACGCCGATCCACCCCGAGCTCGCGGAGCCGCTCGAGGACATCCTGGGCGGCACCTACGGCCTCATCGTGTACCAGGAGCAGGTCATGGCCATCGCGCAGAAGCTTGCCGGCTACTCGCTCGGACAGGCCGACATTCTGCGCCGCGCGATGGGCAAGAAGAAGAAGTCCGAGCTGGACAAGCAGTTCGAGGGCTTCTCCGCGGGCATGCACGATCGGGGGTACTCGGACGCCGCAGTCAAGACGCTGTGGGACATCCTCCTGCCCTTCTCCGACTACGCGTTCAACAAGGCGCACTCGGCCGCGTACGGCGTGGTCTCGTACTGGACCGCCTATCTCAAGGCGCACTACCCGGCGGAATACATGGCGGCCCTGCTGACGTCGGTCGGGGACGACAAGGACAAGCTTGCGATGTACCTCAACGAGTGCCGGCGCATGGGCATCACGGTCCTGCCGCCGGACGTCAACGAGTCCGCGCTCAACTTCACCCCGGTGGGCAACGACATCCGCTTCGGCATGGGTGCGATCCGCAACGTCGGCGCGAACGTCGTGCACTCGATGGTCGAGGCCCGCACCGAGAAGGGCGCGTACACGGGCTTCAGCGACTTCCTCCAGAAGGTCCCCGCGGTCGTCTGCAACAAGCGCACGATCGAATCGCTCATCAAGGCCGGCGCCTTCGACTCGCTCGGGCACCCGCGGCGCTCGCTCGCCATGGTGCACGAGGAGGCTGTCGACGCCGTCATCACGCTCAAGCGCAACGAGGCAGCGAACCAGTTCGACCTCTTCAGCGCGTTCGACGGCGATGGGGGCGACGGCTCGCTGGCCTCGGGCCTCGCCGTCGAGATCCCGGATCTCCCCGAATGGGAAAAGAAGGATCGGCTCGCGTTTGAGCGCGACATGTTGGGTCTGTACGTCTCGGACCACCCGCTCCAGGGCCTTGAGGGCGTGCTCGACGGGCACGCCGACCATGCGATCTCCCAGCTCATTTCCGACGACGGCCCCCAGGACGGCGCGATCGTCACGATTGCGGGCATGATCACGTCGCTGAGCCGGCGCATCGCGAAGGCGAGCGGCAACGCGTACGCGCGCGCCGAGATCGAGGACCTCGGCGCGTCCATGGAGGTCATGTTCTTCGGCCAGGTCTACGGACCGATCGCGTCGATCCTCGCGGAGGACCTCATCGTGGTGATCAAGGGTCGCCTCCAGCGGCGGGACGACGGCGCCGTGACGCTGAGCGCGATGGAGCTCACGGTGCCGGACCTCAGCCAGGCCGACGGAGGCCCCGTGGTCATCTCGATGCCGACGCACAAGGCCACAGAGCGCATCGTGACGCGCCTCGGCGAGGTCCTGCGCACGCATCCTGGGCACAGCGAGGTGCAGCTGAGGCTCCACGGGAGCCGCAGCATCGAGGTCATGAAGCTCGGCGTGCACCTCCGCGTCAACCCCAACCCCGCCCTGTTCGGTGACCTCAAGGTCCTCCTCGGCCCTGCGTGCCTCGATGCGTGAGGCCGGGGACGTCATGGAAGCTTCGTCGCGAGTGCGCACCTGGCCGAGCCCCGCGACAATGGTCCGGTGGTGCGTGCTTCCCGCCGTCGCCGGGCCCGTGCTCGGCTTCGTGTGGTGGCTCGCCGCCCCCGGCGGCCGGCTCTACGGCGACGGCTCGGATTACGGGCAGTGGATCCCTCGCGACTTCGTCTTCACTGGCCTCGCGGCCCTCGCCGCGGTCGTCGTCGTCGTCTTCGCGGTGCGCGCGCACGTGCGGGCCGGTTTCGCGGGGCGCTACCTCGCGGCCCTCGTCGGATCGGGGGCCGGCAGCGTGCTCATGTGGCTCACCGGCGTGGGCCTCGGAATGGTCTTCGGGTCGTCGCGGTCCGATCCGAGCGTCGTCGGCTCGGCGTTCGGCCTCGCGACGTTCAGCGCCCTCGCGCTGTGGCCGGGGATCGTCGCCGTCGTCATCCTCGGGCTTGTTACGGTTCTCTGGTCCCCGCCCACCCGACCCTGATCCCCGCCCACCCGCCCGGACCGTAGACTGGGGTCGTGACCTCCCCAGCTCTCTCCCTCGACTTCCGCACGATCGATCTCAGGGGCCGGAGCCTCAGCCTCGCCGAGCTGCGAGCGGTCGTGCCGCGGCTCGAGCCAGAGCAGGGCTCCGCGGTGGAGGACGCCGTCCACGGCATCATCTCGGACGTCCGCTCGGGCGGGTTCGCGGCGCTCTCGCTCCTCGCGGAGAAGTTCGACGGCGTGACTCAGCGGCACCCGCGCGTCCCCGGCGAGGCCATCTCCGGCGCGCTCGCCTCGCTCGCGCCGAGCGTCCGCACGGCGCTCGAGGAATCGATCCGCAGGGCCCGGCTGTTCGCCGCGGCGCAGCTTCCCGAGGACGTCACCGTGCGCCCGGGCGACGGCGCGACCGTCACCCAGCGCTGGGTCCCGGTGCGCCGCGTCGGCCTGTACGTGCCGGGTGGCCTTGCGGTGTACCCGTCGTCGGTGGTCATGAACGTCGTTCCGGCGCAGGCCGCCGGAGTGGGCTCGATTGCCCTCGCCTCGCCGCCGCAGAAGGACAACGACGGCCTCCCGCACCCCACGATCCTCGCCGCCGCGGCCCTGCTCGGGATCGATGAGGTGTACGCGATCGGCGGCGCCCAGGCCGTCGTGGCGTTCGCCTACGGGATTCCCGCGGGATCGGACTCGGCGGGGGCGCTCCCCGCGATCGAGCCTGCCGACGTCGTGACGGGCCCCGGGAACATCTTCGTCGCGACGGCCAAGCGGCTCGTCAAGGGCGTTGTCGGGATCGACGCCGAGGCCGGGCCGACCGAGATCGCGATCCTTGCCGACGCGACCGCTCGCCCCGAGCTTGTCGCAGCCGACCTCGTGAGCCAGGCCGAGCACGACACGCGCGCCGGTTCCGTGCTCATCACGGACTCGCCGGAGCTCATCGAGGCGGTCCGCGAGCGCCTCGCCGAGCAGGCCGAGGGCACGAAGCACCGCGACCGCGTGCTCACGGCCCTTTCCGGGCGGCAGTCCGGCGCGGTGCTCGTGGACGACGTCGATGCGGGCGTCGCGGTCTGCGACGCCTACGCTGCCGAGCATCTCGAAGTCATGACGGCGGACGCCGCCGCGGTCGCCGCCCGCGTGCGGAACGCCGGTGCGATCTTCGTGGGCGACTTCAGCCCCGTGAGCCTCGGCGACTACACGGCCGGATCGAACCACGTGCTCCCCACGAGCGGCACCGCCGCGTTCTCCTCGGGGCTCAACGTCGGGACGTTCCTCAAGGCCGTCCAGGTCATCGACTACAGCTCGGAGGCACTCGGCGCCGTCGCCCGTCACATCCGGAGCCTCGCGGACGCAGAGGATCTCCCGGCCCACGGCGACGCCGTGGACCGGCGCTTCGATCGCCGTCCCTAGCGGCCGCCGGAGGAAATCACCGTCCCTAGTAGGGGGGACCACTACATCTGGTGGTCTTTCCTTGGTGACGCAGGGCTCGCCCCGTAGAATCGAGGGATGTATTGCCCGTTCTGCCGCAATCCGGACTCGCGCGTCGTTGACAGTCGCATCCAGGACGACGGCGCGTCGATCCGCCGCAGGAGGCAGTGCCCGCAATGCGGGCGGCGGTTCACGACGATCGAGACGACGAGCCTGACGGTCATCAAGCGCTCGGGCGTCGGCGAGCCGTTCAGCCGGAGCAAGGTCATCAACGGCGTGCGGAAGGCGTGCCAGGGGCGGCCCGTCACAGAAGACGATCTCGCCCTGCTTGCGCAGGAGGTCGAGGAGGCGGTGCGCTCGAGCGGGGCCGCGGAGATCAACGCCCACGAGGTGGGCCTCGCGATCCTCGGTCCGCTGCGGAAGCTCGACCACGTCGCGTACCTGCGCTTCGCGAGCGTATATCAGTCGTTCGAATCCCTCGAGGACTTCGAGGCGGCCATCGCATTGCTGCGATCCGAGCAGGCCGAAACGTCGCCCGCCGAGGGGGCTCAGGCCTGATCCGGCCTTAGGCGCGCAAAAGGGGCCCGGCGACGGGCCCCTTTTCGCGTGCTCTCTACTTGTGGAGCTTGTGGTGAATGCCCACCTGGAGGGCCGCGCCCACGATCCCAGCCTCGTTCTTGAGCTCGGCCGGGACGATCGGCGTGCGGAGCTTGAGCCGCGGCAGATACTCGTCGGCCCGCTTCGAGATGCCCCCGCCGACGATGAAGAGCTCGGGGGAGAAGAGGAACTCGACGTGCGAGAAGTACCGCTGCAGGCGCACGCTGTAGTCTTCCCAGCCGATGCCCTCGCGCTCGCGCGCCACGGCGGAGGCCTTGGTCTCAGCGTCGAAGCCGTCAATCTCGAGGTGGCCGAGCTCGGCGTTCGGCACGAGCTGGCCGTTGAAGACGAATGCCGAACCAATCCCTGTTCCGAGCGTGATGACGAGGACCGTGCCGTCCACGCCCTGGCCCGCCCCGTACCTCACCTCGGCAAGGCCAGCGGCGTCGGCGTCGTTGATGACCTCGACGGGGCGGTTGAGGTGTTTCGTGAAGAACTTATCGATTTCGAAGTCGATCCACGATTTGTCGACATTGGCGGCCGAGTGGCAGACGCCGTGCTGGATGATGCCCGGGAACGTGACGCCGACGGGCAGGTCCTCGGACGGCGCTTCGTCCCGCTCGCTCAGTTCGTCGACGATCTGGGCCACGACTTCTGCAACGGGCTCCGGCGCGGAGGGCTGAGGCGTGTCGATGCGCACGCGGTCACCCACGAGCTTGCCCTTCTTGAGATCGACAATGCCGCCCTTGATGCCGGTGCCCCCGATGTCGATGCCGATGAGGTGATTGTGCTTCTTGTCGCTCTTGGACATGCGTTCTGCCTCTCGTGGGAGTTAAGGGCGGGGTGGGTTGGAGGAAGGGGACGGGTGCGTTGCGCTCTCGACTAGGGGAGCGTCAGGATCTCTGCACCCGTGTCGGTGACGACGAGTGTGTGTTCGAACTGGGCGGTCCGCTTGCGGTCGCGCGTCACGACCGTCCAGCCGTCGTCCCACATGTCCCACTGGATTGTGCCGAGCGTGAGCATAGGCTCGATCGTGAAGACCATCCCTGGCTCCATGACCCTGCGGTACGCGGGCGCGGCGTCGTAGTGCGGGATGATGAGGCCCGAGTGGAACGCTTCGCCCACGCCGTGGCCCGTGAAGTCGCGCACCACACCGTAGCCGAAGCGCTTGGCATACGACTCGATCGCGCGCCCGATCACGTTGATCTCGCGGCCGGGGGCCACAGCCTTGATGGCGCGCTGGAGCGACTCCTGCGTCCGCTCCACGAGCAGCCGGGACTCCTCGTCCACGTCACCCACAAGGAACGTATGGTTGGTGTCGCCGTGGACTCCGTCCTTGAAGGCCGTGATGTCGATGTTGATGATGTCCCCGTCGGCGAGGACGGTCGAGTCCGGGATCCCGTGGCAGATCACCTCGTTGACTGACGTGCAGAGGGACTTCGTAAAGCCGCGGTAGCCGAGCGTCGACGGGTACGCACCGCGGTCAATGAGAAATTGGTGCCCGATTCGGTCGAGCTCGTCGGTCGTGATTCCGGGCCGGATATGCCGGCCGACCTCGACCGTGGCCTGCGCGGCGATCTTGCTGGCGACCCGAATGCGCTCGAGCTGCTCCGGCGTGTAGACGTCGTTGCCGTCGTAGTTCTCCGGCCCGTCCTTGCCGACGTAGCCCGGTCTGGGGATCGAATCCGGGACCTTGAGCATCGGGGAAACGGTCCCGGGCACGAGCGTGCCCACGGGTGCCGTGGTTGACGGAGAAGGCATAGGCTGAGTGTACTCGGGCCGAAAGGAGGACGAGCCGCATGACGCAGTTTTGGTACAACGTCCGGACGCACCAGGTCGAAGAAGACGCGATGAGCGATTGGACACAGCTCATCGGGCCCTACGCGACTCGCGAGGAAGCCGAACATGCGCTCGAGAAGGTCAAGGAGCGCAACCGTGCTTGGGACCCCTCAGACGCTAACGGCGACGGCTGGTCTGATAACGACTAGGCCCGTCGGGCCGGAGCAAGGTCCCTCAGAGGCCCTGCCCAGGCCCCTCAGAAGCTGTGCTCGGGCCCCGGGAACGTGCCCGAGCGGACGTCGTCGCCGTACCGACGCGCGGCGTCCAGCAGGGTTCCCCGCAGGTCGGCGTAGCGCTTGACGAACTTCGCGATCCGTGTGCCCTCGCCGCCGCGGAGACCGGCCATGTCCTGCCACACGAGCACCTGGCCGGTGGTGGCGGCACCGGCTCCGATGCCGATCGTCGGGACCCGCACGGCGGCGTCGACGGCGGCTGCCGTCCCGGCCGGGACCATTTCCATGAGCACGCAGAAGGCGCCGGCAGCCTCGAGCGCCTTGGCGTCCTCGACAAGGCGCTCGGCGTCGTCGCCCCTTCCCTGCACGCGATAGCCGCCCAGGGCGTGCTCGCTCTGAGGGGTGAAGCCGATGTGAGCCATGACCGGGATGCCGGCCTGGACCATCGCGCGGACCGTGTCGGCGTAGTACGCCCCGCCCTCCATCTTCACGGCGTGGGCCAGGCCCTCCTTGAGGAAGCGCACCCCGGTCTCGACGCCCTGGGCGGGGGAGACTTCGTAGCTTCCGAAGGGGAGATCGGCGACAACAAGCGCGTGCCGCGCGGAGCGCGCGACGGCGCGGCACAGTGGGAGGAGCTCGTCGACCGTGACGGGCAGGCTCGTCTCGTGGCCGTAGACGTTGTTGGCGGCCGAATCGCCGATGAGGAGGACTTCGATGCCGGCCTCGTCGAAGATCTGCGCGGCGTACTGGTCATAGGCGGTGAGCATCGCGAACCGCTCACCACGTTCTTTCGCGGCGGCGAGGTGGTGGATGCGCACGCGGCCCGCGGGGCGGCCCGTCGACGCGCCGGTTCCGGCCTGCTGGGGGCCGGAGCCATAGGGGGCCGGGGACTCGGGTGACGTGGTGGGGGCCATACGGACGAGACTAGTCCAAGCTGAGTAGAGTGGGGGAAGCGCGCAAGGGCCTGAACTCGCAAGGGAGACCTTTCATGAACCGTCAGCAGGAATTCGTGCTCCGCACCATTGAGGAACGCGACGTCCGCTTTGTCCGACTGTGGTTCACCGACGTCGTCGGCTCGCTCAAGTCCGTTGCGCTGGCCCCGGCCGAGGTGGAGGGCGCCTTCGAGGAGGGACTCGGCTTCGACGGTTCGTCGATCGAGGGCTTGGCCCGCGTCTCCGAGTCGGACATGCTCCTGCAGCCCGATCCCTCGACGTTCCAGATCCTCCCGTGGCGCGGGGAGACGGAGCCCACGTCCCGCATGTTCTGCGACATCCTGACGCCCGACGGCGAGCCCTCCCTCGCGGACCCCCGCAATGTCCTCAAGCGGACGCTCGCGAAGGCGGCCGAGATGGGCTTCACGTGCTACACGCATCCCGAGATTGAGTTCTACCTGCTCCAGTCGGACCGGCTCGGCCCGGACGGCGCTCCGCTCCCGATCGACCAAGGCGGCTACTTCGACCACGTTCCGGGCGGTGTCGCGCAGGACTTCCGCCGGACTGTCGTGAACATGCTCGAATCCGTGGGGATCTCGGTCGAGTTCAGCCACCACGAGGGCGGGCCGGGGCAGAACGAGATCGACCTGCGCTACGCGGACGCGCTCCAGACCGCGGACAACATCATGACGTTCCGCACCGTCGTCAAGGAGGTCGCGATCCAGCAGGGCGCGTACGCGACGTTCATGCCCAAGCCGTTCACGGTCCACCCCGGCTCCGGCATGCACACGCATTTCTCGCTCTTCGAGGGGGACTCGAACGCGTTCCATGAGCCAGGTGCCCAGTTCCAGCTGTCGAAGACGGCTCGCCATTTCATCGCGGGCCTCCTGCGGCACGCGAACGAGTTCACGGCCGTCACGAACCAGTTCGTCAACTCGTACAAGCGCCTATGGGGCGGCGGCGAGGCGCCGAGCTATCTGAGCTGGGGCCACAACAACCGTTCGGCGCTCGTGCGCGTCCCGCTCTACAAACCTGGGAAGGGCCAGTCCGCGCGCGTCGAGTATCGCGGCATCGACTCGGCGACCAACCCGTACCTCTCCTACGCGGTCCTGCTCGGAGCGGGGCTCAAGGGCATCGAGGAGGAGTACGAGCTGCCGCCCGCGGCAGAGGACGACATCGCGTCGCTCACCTCGGCGGAGCGCCGCGTGCTCGGCCACTCCCCGCTGCCGGCGAGCCTTCACGACGCGATCGGCTCGATGGAGGACTCCGAGCTCATGGCCCAGATCCTCGGGGAGCAGGTGTTCGAGCACTTCCTCCGCAACAAGCGCCAGGAGTGGAACGAGTACCGCCTCGAGGTCACTCCCTACGAGCTGCACCGTAATCTGAGCATCCTCTAGGCCGCCATGGCGCCCAGCCTCGCCCGACGGCTCATCGCCCTCGGTTCGTCGGATCCCGAGCGCGCCGAGCGGTTCCTCGCCGCCCCGGAGCTCGCGGGGATCGACGAGGACGTGCTGCTCGAGGGGCTCTCGGTAGCCCCGGACCCGGACGCAGCCCTCGTCGCGCTCGTGCGGCTGCTCGAGAAGGACCCGCGCCTCCGCGCGATCGTCGAGGCAGGCCTCTCCCGGAGCGAGCCGCTGTTCCGCCTTCTCGGGGCCTCCGAGGCGCTTGCGGAGTTCCTCATCCGGAGGCCCGAGCACGTCGACGTCTTCGACGCGGTGCCGTCCGCCGAGCCCTCCGGGGCGAATCCCGCTCTGCTCCGCGCGTCGCTCCTCCGCTCGGTCGGGGCGGATCCCGCCGCGAGACGGCCCGTCGCCTCGCGGACCGGAGCGGACGCCTACGAGGCCCTCCGGGTCCGCTATCGCCGCCACCTGTGCGAGCTCGCGATCCGAGATCTCGGCGCGGCGTCGCCGACTGACTATCTGCCCACCGCCGCGGCCGAGCTCGCGGACCTCGCGGCCGCCGCGCTCGAGGCGGGGCTCGCCGTCGCCCGCGCCGAAGCGGCGGCGACGTTCGGTGCACGGGAGGTTGGCGCCGTCGCCTTTTCCGTCATCGGGATGGGAAAGTGCGGTGCGCGGGAGCTCAACTACATCTCCGACGTTGACGTCATCTACGTCGCAGACGTGGACGCGCGAGCGACGGACGGCGTCGACGATGCCTTGGCGGTGAAGATCGGGACGGCGCTCGCCACGGGGCTCACGCGGGCCGTCTGGGGCATGTCACGCGAGCCCGCGCTGTGGCAGGTCGACGCGAACCTGCGGCCCGAGGGCAAAGACGGACCGCTCGTGCGGACGCTCGACTCGCACCTTGCCTACTACGCGAGGTGGGCGCAGAGCTGGGAGTTCCAGGCCCTGCTCAAGGCCCGCTGCATCGCGGGCGACGGCGACCTCGGCCGCCGCTACGAGGACTCCGTGGCGCCGCTCGTGTGGGCATCAGCGGGGCGCGACGGCTTCGTCGAGTCCGTCCAGGCCATGCGGCGCCGCGTCACGGAGCACATCCCGCCCGCGGAGGCGGACCGGCAGATCAAGCTCGGTTCGGGCGGCCTCCGCGACGTCGAGTTCACGGTCCAGCTCCTTCAGCTCGTGCACGGCCGCACCGACGAGTCGCTGCGCGTGCGGGACACGACGTCGGCGATCGCCGCGCTCGCCGCAGGCGGGTACATCGGCCGCACCGCGGCAGCCGAGTTCGACGCGTCCTACCGGCGCCTGAGGCTGCTCGAGCACCGCATCCAGCTCGCTCACCTCCGGAGAACGCACCTCATGCCGGTCAAGGAGGACGCGCTGCGCGCGCTCGCCCGGGCCGTCCAGGGCGTCATGGACTCGGCCAAGGCCTCGCCCGAATCGCTCCTCGAGTCGTGGCACCGCACCAAGCGCAGCGTGCGCGAACTGCACGAGCGCATCTTCTACCGGCCCCTCCTCAATGCCGTGGCCAACATGAGCCCCGAGGACGCCAAGCTCTCGCCCGAGGCCGCTCAGGGGCGGCTCGCCGCGCTGGGCTACCGCGATCCACAGGGCGCCATGCGGCACATCGAGGCGCTCACCGCCGGCGTGAGCCGCCGGGCAGCGCTCCAGCGCCAGCTCCTCCCGGTGCTGCTCGACTGGCTCGCGCAGGGCGTCGATCCGGACGCTGGGCTGCTCGCATTCCGGCGCGTGAGCGAGACCCTCGGCACGACCCACTGGTATCTCGGCATGCTGCGGGACTCCGCGGCGGCCGCGGAGCGCTTGTGCCGCGTGCTCGCGGACTCCCGGCTCATCGCGGATCTCCTCGAGGTCTCGCCCGAGTCCGTCGCGTGGCTCGGGCAGGACAAGGACCTCACACCTGTTCCGCTCGAGGCCCAATGGCAGGAGATCCAATCGAAGATCTCGCGCCACGACGATCCGACCGCTCGCATGCGGCTCATCCGCCTCATCCGGCGTCGCGAGATCCTGCGCATCGCGATTGCGGACAGTGCGGGCCTGCTCAGCCAGGACGAGGTGGGCTGGGCCCTCGCGGATGCGGACCAGGCCGCGGTGCTGGGGGCGCTCCGCGTCGCCGAGGACCAGGCGGCCGCCCACGGACCCCTCCTGACGCACGTGCTCGTCGTTGCGATGGGGCGGCAGGGCGGCCGCGAGATTGGCTACGGCTCCGATGCGGACGTCATGTACGTGCACCGGCCCCTCCCTGGCGCGGATCCCGCCGCGGCGCAGCGCCAGGCCACCGAGATGGTGACGGCGCTGTCCGGGCTCCTGACCCAGCCGCTCAAGCCCGCCGTGCGCGCCGAGCGCGTGCTGCAGCTCGACGCCGACCTGCGTCCCGAGGGCAAGTCGGGGCCGCTCGTGCGATCGCTCGAGTCGTTCGCCGAGTACTACCGCCGCTGGGCGCTCGTGTGGGAGTGGCAGGCCCTGCTCCGTGCGCGCCCGATGGCGGGCGACGATGCGCTCGCTGCCGACTTCATGGCCCTCGCCGACAGCGTGCGGTACCCGTCCGAGCTGCCCGGGCCGGACGTGACCGAGATTCGGCGCATCAAGGCCCGCGTCGAGGCGGAGCGGCTTCCGCGCGGCGCCGACCCAGCCCGACACCTCAAGCTCGGCCGGGGCGGCCTCAGCGACGTCGAGTGGCTCGTCCAGTTCATCCAGCTCCAGCACGCGGGGGAGAGTCCCGAGCTGCGGACGACGGCGACGCTCCCCGCCCTGCGAGCGGCAGCCGCGCTGGGGTACTTGAGCGACGGCGAGGCGATCCTTCTCGCAGACACGTGGCGCCTCGCGAGCCGCATCCGCAGCGCGAACGTCGTGTGGACCGGGCGCGCCTCCGACGTCCTGCCCTCGTCGCGGCGGGACCTCGAGGCGGTCGCCCGATGGTGCGGCTACGCACCCGGCCAGGCTACGGCGCTCGAGCAGCGGTACCTTCAGCTCACGCGCCGCGCGCGGCACGTATTCGAGGAGAGGTTCTACGCGGCCGGCCGGTGAGGTCCGGGACCGCCGTGAGGGAGGGATGGGATCATGAACCACGGTCTGATCGACGTGGCGCGCATCGCCGCCGAGGAGCTCGAGCGGGCCCGCGCGAATCCTCACGGCCGCAGCGCCCGGGCGCTGACTCATGACGGGCGGCTTCGCCACACGCTCCTGGCCATCCTCGACGGCGAGTCCCTGGGCGAGCACGCGAAGCCCGAGTCGGCCACGCTGCACGTGCTCTCGGGCTCCCTTGTCGTGAGTTCCGGCGAGGAGGAGACGAGGCTCGAGGCGGGGCAGCTCGCGGTGCTGCCAGGGCCGAGCCACGACGTGACGGCCGTGGGGGACGCCGTCGCCATCCTCACGACGCTCGCGGGCTGACCGCCCTCGCGCTGGCGAGTAGGGGTAAGCGGCGCGCCCGGTGCTCTGCCCGTTATGGACCGGGCGCGCCGGCGCACACTCGCCCAGCGGGATCGTGTGCGCCGGATCACCGTATCGCCCTAGTGCTGTACATGTAAAAGCCGACACGCAAAGAGGCCGACGTTGCGCTGTGCTATTCGGCGCAAGGGAGCACGTTGGCCGTGGCGGCAGCGATGTTGAGGCCGACGGTAGTGACCGATGTCACGTTGGCAGCCCGTGCCGGTCCGCCGCTGGCCAGCGTCGTGTAGGTCAGATTGCCACTCGAGAGCCACGACGCGTCCCGGGTCACTTGTTCGAGGTCCATGCCGGAGTCGACCGTCAGGTTCCTGCCGGCGGCCTCGAGCACGGACTTCATCGCCGCGGGGTTGGTGAACGAGGCCGGCTGCTTGACCTCGTGGAGTACCGAGAGGATGAAGGCCTGCTGAGCCGCCTCATCGACAACGGGCCGGGTGGCGCATCGGGATGCCGGGGTGAGGGCCTGGGCTGCCTGGTAGAACGCCGCCATGGTGACCTCGACGAAGTGGTCGATGCGGACCGTCCCCAGAAGCTTCGTGACGGTCGCGATCTCGGCCCGGCGCCCGGCGTCGCGCGCCGCGAGGTACGAGGCCTCGTCGTAGGGCGTGCCCGCCGCGGTGAGCGCAGTTCGCTGCGCTGCGAAGCCGTAGCCGTAGGCGTCTTTGAGCTTGGCCCTGAACCCGGCCCCGGAGAAGCCCGCGGTCTCGACCGTTGCCTCGCGGGGAATCGAGGTGACCGTCGGCCGCGAACCGTCCGTCGGGAAGTGAACCAGCATGAGCACGCTCGCGCTGTAGCCGGCCACGTCGCCGTCGCTCGGATGAAGTGCGCCGAACGCATCGGCCGGGACGGGCCTCCCGCTCGCGTCGAGCCTCGAGTCGATGCCCATCACGAGGATGTCGGTCCCACTGGTCCGTCGCGGGAGCGCGGGCAGGGATGAGTCTGAGAGGGCTTGCGCGAGCGCGTCCGAGCGGTGGACGCCGCTCGCGAAGTCCACTGCCAGCTGCCCCGCGTAGACGAGGCCAACGGCCGGTGCGAGGGCCAGGGCGATGACGAGGATGGCGACGGCCCGCGGCTGGCGCTCCCGCATCCGGAACCTTCGTCCAACACCGAGTGGGGGGAGGGGCACGGGCGTCTGCACCATGAATTCTGACCGGCGACGGGCACGAGGCGGGCGCACAGGACTGGCGGCCCCCGCCTGCCACGGATCGTTCATGTCCGCTCCCGTTCGCGCGTTGCCCAGCGGACGCATCGGCCGTTCTGAGCCCCAGCTTGCCATGCCGAGCCATACCATATCCCGGCCCGGAGCGGCCGGTGGCACGTGACCCGGTGTGACGCGTTGGCTTGCGCGGAGGGGCGGCTACGGGTGCTCGGCCCCGTATCTTTCGAGGAGGCTGCGGAGGGTGGCCCGATCGACGTCGCCGAGTCCCGGCGTCTCAAGCAGTGTGCCGATCATTGCCAATACTTGGCTTCCAACCGGCCATTCTCGGTCCGCTTGCGGCGGAAGGCACTCGTCATCGACGGTTCTGCCGTCGGCGATGGTCTGGCTCACCCTTGAAACGTAGCGATAGACAGAAAGTTCTGTCTAGGTCCAAAAGACCCATCACGCGTCGCGCCGCGGCGTCGTGATGGAGGTTGGGGTTCCGTCGGGGCAGGAGCCGACACTTGAGATCCTGACAGTGAGGTTCTTGATCACGTGATCGTAGTGGAGGTTGAGGCACCCAAGCCGGGACCCGCCGTCGTCAACGACGAGATACCACTGGGGCACGTCGTCACTCGAGGCGCCCACACGGGTACCCGCCTGCGGGGCGAGGCGTTCGCCCGTCAGGAAGGTTGTGCAGTCTTCCTCGCACTCGATGAGATAGACGGCCTGCGAGGTGTCGTTGCGGATGGTGGCCGAGAACGTCCCGCTCGCCGTGGTGCCTCCGCCGGTACGGCCGGTGGTGAAGCCGGCGATGACCGCGAACGTCACAACGAGCAGCAGGGCACCCACCACGGTGCTGATGCCCAGTGCCGCGACGGAGGCAAGTGCGGGGTCCATCCTGCTGAGGGTGGAGACGAGTGACGCCCTTCGGCGGTGCGGCACGAAGCCCGCAGCTTGATGCTGCCGCGCATTCCATTCCATATATCGGCTACCCCTCACGCGAATGCCAGGCACCCGCTGGCCCCCTGCGCGACAACTTAGCATCGGTCGGCACCGCCGGGCAGTGCCCTTTGGCCTCACGCAAATTGATAGCTATCCATCGCCTAGCGAACCGTGCTCTCGCGGAAGTAATCTCGCTGCGGGGACAGACGTCGAATCTGTCCCGATGGTTGGTTCGGAGTATGAGGGGGACTACATGCCGACTTTTGAGATCACCTGCATCTATGCGCCGTCAGGTGGAACAGCGGATCGCAATCGTTCAATTCCTTTCCGCTTTGACGCCCGGACGCGAGCCGAGGCCAAACGCAGGGCCACCGAATTGATCGGTTCTGAAACTGTGGAGCAGAGAACCACAAATATCGCGATCATCACGACCAGCGTCTACGGCGACGCTCTCGAGGTGACGAGGTGGGTGCGGGGCCGGGGATGGATGGACCTACAGTGAAGATCTCCCGCGGCTGAGCGCACCCGGTTCGCAGCGGCGATCCCGGGGAAGGCATAGGCGTTTCGCAGTTGGGCGTTTGGGCCGGGTCTTAGGAGAATGAGGGCATGACTGGCACGCCGCAATGGACTGAGAGATTCGTCCTGCTCTATTTCTCCGGGGACGAAGGCCGCGCTCGAGTGCCAGAGGTCTTCCCGGCGCACCATGCGTACACCGCGTCGTTTCGGGCGCAGCGGCCCGATCAATTGCTGTTGACCGGGCCCTTCGCGGATTCGTCTCCTGGCCAGCCGGGCGCCATGAATGTCTTCGCGACCCGGGAGGCGGCTGAGGAGTTCGCCGCGGACGATCCGTTCGTCACCGAGGGCGTTGTCGCGTCGTGGTCGGTCCGGACTTGGCTCACCGGCGAAGACTGAGCTACACCCTCGCGATGAGCACGGCCTGACCCGTGCGCTCATGGGAGGCCGCGGCACGCTCGAGGCGTGCCACCTCAGTCATGCTTGCTGAAGTGAGGAGTCGGCCGAGGCCCTCCGGGGTCCGGTCGTAGCGCCGAAGGGTGATGTTGTGCCCGAGTCGGCGGTAGGCCTCGGAGAGATCCCGTACGCCCTGACCGGTTTGGAAGGCGACCAGGAGCAGCCCCGCGGGTCGAAGGACGCGGCGGGCCTCGGCCAGGATGCGCGGAAGGTCTGGGCCAGGGCTATGGATCGTTGAGTACCACGAGAAGACCCCATCGAAGGATCCGTCCGGGAAGGGAAGGGCACTGATCGAGGCCACTTGCGACGGAAACGAAGGGTGGTCCTGCTGAGCCCGGCGAATCATCTCGGGCGAGAGGTCTATTCCTTCGACCTGACAGCCGAAAGTCTCAAGCACCGGCATCATGCGCCCCGCGCCGCATCCTGCGTCCAAGACCCGCTTGCCGCTCGGCAGGAATGAGGCAAAAAGCTCGATCATCCCGAGGTCAACAGGCAGCTCTGGTTCGGTCGACCGGAAATGGTTCGCATAGGTGTCCGCGACTTGATCGTAGGCGCGCTGGACGGCGAGTTCGTCCTGTGGGGTGGGCATCATGCCGCAAGTCTCACACGGACTGTCAGCCGTTGCCTTTTGCCCCGCGACAACACGTTGCTCGCGCCTCGGACGCCGAATATTGCCGGACAACGAAGAGTCCGCACGAACCGTCACGCAATTCATGCGTGCGGCCCGTGCGGACTCCCTTGTGGGGCTATGCCCTTGTCAGTTCGGGATCAGACCCCGAAGTAGAGCTCGAACTCGTACGGGTTCGGGCGGAGCGACAGCGGAGCGATTTCCTTCTCGCGCTTGTACGCGACCCAGGTCTCGATGAGGTCCTGCGTGAACACGCCGCCCGCCTGGAGGAACTCGTTGTCGGCCTCGAGGGCGTCGAGCGCCTCCTCGAGAGAACCCGGAGCCTTGGGGATGTCCTTGGCCTCCTCGGCCGGCAGCTCGTAGAGGTCCTTGTCGATCGGGGCCGGCGGCTCGATGCGGTTGCGAATGCCGTCGATGCCCGCCATGAGCTGGGCGGCGAAGGCGAGGTACGGGTTCGACGACGGGTCCGGCGCGCGGAACTCGATGCGCTTGGCCTTCGGGTTCGTGCCCGTGATCGGGATGCGGATACCGGCCGAGCGGTTGCCCTGCGAGTAGACCATGTTGACCGGGGCCTCGAAGCCCTTCACGAGGCGCTTGTACGAGTTCACGGTCGGGTTCGTGAACGCGAGGACGGCCGAGGCATGCTTGAGCAGGCCGCCGATGTACCAGCGAGCCACGTCGGAAAGGTTCGCGTAGCCCTTCTCGTCGTAGAAGAGCGGCTCGGAGCCGTTCCACAGCGACTGGTGGCAGTGCATGCCCGAGCCGTTGTCGCCGAAGATCGGCTTCGGCATGAACGTGACGGCCTTGCCCCACTCGGTCGCCGTGTTCTTGATGACGTACTTGAACTTCTGCAGATCGTCCGCGGCGCGGACGAGCGTCGCGAAGCGGTAGTTGATCTCGGCCTGGCCAGCGGCCCCGACCTCGTGGTGCGAGCGCTCCACCTCGAGGCCCACGGCGTCGAGGTTGAGGACCATGGCGTCGCGGAGGTCGGCCTGGTGGTCGATCGGCGCGACGGGGAAGTAGCCGCCCTTGAAGGGGGTCTTGTTGCCCAGGTTGCCGCCCTCTTCCTCACGGCCGGAGTTCCACGGGGCCTCGATCGAGTCGACCTTGTAGAAGGAGCCCTGCGGCGACGACTCGAACTGAACGTTGTCGAAGACGTAGAACTCGGCCTCCGGCGCGAAGAACGCGGTGTCGGCGATGCCCGTGGAGGCGAGGTAGGCCTCGGCGCGCTCGGCCACGCCACGCGGGTCGCGGTGGTACGGCTCGCCCGTGCGCGGGTTGACGATCGAGAAGTTGAGCGCGAGCGTCTTCTCAACGCGGAACGGGTCGACATAGGCCGTCGTCACGTCCGGGATGAGCTGCATGTCCGACTCGGCGATGCCCTGGAAGCCGCGGATAGACGAGCCGTCGAACAGCTGGCCGTTCACGAAGAAGTCCTCGTCAACGGTCTTTGCGGGAACGTTGAAGTGCTGCTGAACACCGGGGAGGTCGGTGAAGCGGATGTCGACGAACTTGACGTCCTCGTCCTTGATGAACTTGAGGACTTCCTCCGCAGACTTGAACATCTGTTCTCCTTACAGATCGGAATGGCACGCACCGGGCGCGAACGGCGCGCAGGCAATGATGGCCGCGCGGCAGGCGCCGTGCTGCAACGGCACCTAGCCTACGAACGCGGAGTTTCCCGGCAGTGTCCACATTGTTTCGGCGAGGTTACATCCACGCCATCGCGCCCTACGCTAGGCCGTGCGGCGGCGGCCAGTAAAGTGCTGGGCGTAACAGGGCCGTTATCACGGCACGATGCTATGCGAAGTGGTGGCCCGATCCGGCGGTTCTGAGCGGACCCGGCCTCCGCGACCGACTCAGCTCCACCGCAGCGCGTCCCAGATGGGGTGGGTCCCGTCGAGCAGCGCGAAGTGGCCGCCGTCAACGAAGTGCGCGGTGACGTCCGGCAGGCGCGAGGTGATCGCGCGACCCGCCGCTGGACGGACGTTGGCGTCCTGTTCCCCGTGCCACCACTCGACGTGCCCGCTGACGTCGTCGAGGCGGAACCCCCACGGCCGGCATATGAGCCGGGCGTCGTCGGTCGGTCCGCGGGAACCCTGACGGAACCCGTCCGCGACCGCCTCGAGCGCCGCCCGCGTCTCCTCGGGATGCGTCCGCGCGTACACCGCATCCGGCGAATCGCCGCGAGATATCATGCTGAGAGTCCGACCGATGGCCTTCGCCGTCCGCGGAGTGCTGCTTTGGAGCACCGCCCCGAAGACGCGCGGCGCGCGCAGCGCGAGGTCGTAGAACGCGCGTGACATCCCCGGGATCTCCGCCTCCGCACGGAACCACTCCTCGCTGTACGGGCCAGATCCCGCCCCGATCACGGTGGCCGTCACGCGCTCCGGGAGCCGGCAATTCACGGCGAGCGCCGTGGCGCCGCCCGCCGAATGCGCAAGCACGCCGACGCGCTCGATGCCCTGCACATCGAGGAACTCCCTGATGTCGTCCGGGACCTCGGCGAGCGTTCGCGTCGGCGCAGGATCCGAGTGCCCGAGACCGGGTCGATCGATCGCGAGCAGACGGATGCCGGCGGCCTTCGCGGACCCGTCGAGCCCGCGGCCCGCAAGCCCAGAACTCGACGAGCCGGGGAAGAACAGGCATGGCACGCCCGCAGCATCCCCGAACTCGTGCCACGCGAGGATCCGGCCGTCCTGCAGCGTCATCTTGTTCATCGCGTGGCCCGCCATTCCTCGAGGAGCTGCGGCATGCGCTCGGCCAGGAAGGCGTTGAGGGACGCGGTCCCCTCGAGCACTGCGCGCTGATCGGTGGCACTTGCGGCCAGCAGCGCGAGCCCGGCCTCCGCGATCTCGGCCGCCTCGCGATAGCGAGTCGGGTCAAAGCCGCGCGACTCGTCGAAGACGAGCCGGACGCGATCGGCGCGCTCACCCGCGGCGCGCGTGCGCCGCACGAGCCCGTGCAGCTCGAGGACCTTCACACTCCCGACCACCGCGCTGCGGCTCGCCTGGAGGGCCGCAGCGAGATCGTCGATGCCCTGCGCCGCAGGCTCGCACACGTACAGGTAGCCAGCGATGCGTCCCGCGATCGGCGGCACCCGATAGCGCGACGCCCACACTTCGGCGACCCGATCCGCGTACGCCAGCCGCTCCTCCGTCGTCGTCATACGGGTACTCTACGTCACAAATGACTGTCATGACAGTTTTTTGTGACATCTGGATTCGGGTGCGGGCCACGGCGATCGCTCCCAGCTCCGCGAACGGCACTCGCAGGCGCTGGGCGCTCGGCGGGCGCAGGATCAAGCGCGTGAGGTGCCTCGAGGAGTTGCGCGACGGCCCCGGCGACGCCCGGACGGGGATCGCCAACCGTGCGCCAACTAGACTTGTTCGGTGATCGAGCGCAGAGACTTCAGTTCGTGGATCAGTGGCCCGCCGACAGAACCCGGCCACTATCCGGGGCGCGCCCTGGACCTTCCGCGGACCGGCCCTGGCTCGATCGCCCGACCGGGGCGGCGCGTCGTCGCACTGTGCGTCGATTGGGCGGCGTGCCTCGCGATCTCCGCAGCATTCTTCCACGGCGACTCGCTCGCGACGCTCGGCATCTTTGCGCTCGAGCAGATTGTCCTGGTCGGAACCGTGGGCTACGGCCTGGGGCACCGGCTGCTCGGGCTCAAAGTGGTGCGCCTCGGAGGTGGGCCGGCGGGGTTCTCCGCGGCGATCCTCCGCACGCTCCTGCTCTGCCTCGTGATTCCGGCCGTGGTCTTCGACGTCGACCAGCGGGGCCTGCACGACAAGGCCGCGAAGACCGTCCTCGTGAGAAAGTGATCGCGAAAGAGGCCCGGACGTCACCGTCCGGGCCTCTTGTCGTCGGTGCCTGACCCGCGCGATGGGGCGGTCTCTGGGCGTCGGGCCGTCAGCGGCCGCGCATCGCGCGGCGGTCGGGGCGAACCCGCGTGGGGTCGATCCCCTTCGGGATCGGGAGCCGCGTGCCGAGCGAGGCGAGGCGCTTGTTGACAGCCTGGACCTCGACCTTCGTGAGCTCCGGCTTGAGCTTCTGCATCGACTTGGCGATCTTGTCGATGGGGGTCTGACCTTCGTCCCGGCCCGACTCGATCACGTGGATGGGGACGTTGGGCAGGATGCGGGCGAGGCGCTTGCGCTCACCGTCGGCGAGCGCGCGGACGCGGCTCGTGGGACCCTCCGTGACGAGGACGACGCCGGGGCGCCCCACCGCGCGGAACACGACGTCCTGCGTGCGGGGGTTCATCGCCACGGGCTGCTCCTCGACGATCCAGCCGCGGCGCAGCGTGTTGAGAGCGGCGCCGGAGGCGCCAGGCTGGCCTTCGATCTGAGCGAACGCCGCGCGCTCGGCCCTGCGGCTCAGGATCAGCACCGCGGCGAGGACGCCGAGCAAGATGCCGATGATGAGGCCGGTCACCCAGTTCTCGAGCAGGAAGCCGACGAGGAGGCTCGCGCCCACAAGGACAAGGAACGCCAGCACCATAAGCCAGACGACGTTCGGGTCCGTCCGGCGGGTCATCTGGAAGACCTGAATCATCTGCTGGAAGCTGTTGGGCTTCTTCGCCTTCTTCGGAGCGCTCTCCGAGGGCGTGGTGGAGGGGTTCTTCGCCATAGTCCTTCAATTCTAAGTGAAACGCCGCCCTCCGGGATCTCCTCCCGAAGGGCGGCGCTCAAGCCGCGCGATGAGGCCGGCCCACTCAGCTGCTCTGACCGGCGAGGAGGGTCGCAGCCTCCTGGCGCGTGGAGCCGGACGACTCGATGTGGGCGAGCTGCGGCGGGATCTCCCAGCCCTTCTTACGCATCGCCGTCGCCCAGAGCCTGCCGGCGCGGTACGAGGAGCGCACGAGTGGTCCGCTCATCACGCCGAGGAAGCCGATCTCCTCGGCCTCCTGGGAGAGCTCGACGAATTCCTGCGGCTTGACCCAGCGGTCCACCGGGTGATGCCGCTCCGAAGGGCGCAGGTACTGGGTGATGGTGATGAGGTCGCAGCCAGCCTCGTGCAGATCGCGCAGAGCCTGGGAGACTTCCTCACGGGTCTCGCCCATCCCGAGGATGAGGTTGGACTTCGTGACCATGCCCTGGTCGCGGCCCTGCGTGATGACGTCGAGCGAGCGCTCGTAGCGGAATGCAGGCCGAATGCTCTTGAAAATGCGGGGAACGGTTTCGACGTTGTGCGCGAACACCTCGGGCTTGGCCTCGCAGATCGCGGTGATGTGCTCAGGCTTGCCGGAGAAGTCCGGGATGAGGATCTCGACGCCGGTGCCCGGGTTGAGCTCGTGGATCTTGCGGATGGTCTCCGCGTAGAGCCATGCCCCCTCGTCCTCGAGATCGTCGCGGGCGACGCCGGTCACGGTCGCGTACCGGAGAGACATGGACTGGACCGAGCGGGCCACCTTCGTGGGCTCGAAGCGGTCCAGCGGCGAGGGCTTGCCGGTGTCGATCTGGCAGAAGTCGCAGCGCCGCGTGCACTCGGAGCCGCCGATGAGGAAGGTCGCTTCCTTGTCCTCCCAGCATTCGAAGATGTTGGGGCAGCCGGCCTCCTCGCAGACCGTGTGCAGCCCCTCCTTCTTGACCTGGTTCTTGAGCTGGATGAACTCGGGGCCCATGTGGACCTTTGCCTTGATCCAGTCGGGCTTGCGCTCCACGGGCGTCGCGGCATTGCGCTGCTCGATGCGCAGCATTCGGCGCCCCTCGGGTGCGAGCGTCACAGGAGTGCTCCTTCGGTTGTGGAAGCGGTGGTGAGGGCCTCGGTGCCGAGATCGTCGGCAGCGAACTCGCCAGAGCGGCGAGCGAGTTCCTCGGTGATGCGGTCGATGATGTCCAGCGGCCCGATTTCGCGGCCCGCCTCGGCGGAGATCGTCGTCGTGCCGGCGTCGGTGATGCCGCACGCGATGATCTGCTGGTAGGGGTCGAGGCTGTTGCTGCAGTTGATCGCGAAGCCGTGGCCCGTGATGCCGTCGTGGACGCTGATGCCGATGGCGGCGATCTTGCGGTCCCCGCCCCGCTCGTCGGCGCGGACCCAGACGCCGGACCGACCGTCGACGTGTTCGGCCTTGATCCCGTACTCCGAGATGACGGTGATCATGACGTCCTCGAGCAACTCGACGTACGCCCGGATGCCGCGCGGCTCCTTGAGCCGCACGATCGGATAGCCGACGAGCTGGCCCGGGCCGTGCCACGTGAGCTTTCCGCCGCGGTCCACAGGAACGACCGGCGTGCCGTCGAGCGGACGCTCGTGCTCCTCGGTCCGTTTGCCTGCCGTGTAGACGGCGGAATGCTCGAGCAGGAGGACAGTGCTGGGGGCCCGACCGGCTGCCACCTCGTCGTGGAGCTGCCGTTGCGCCGCGAGTCCGGCGGCGTAATCGACGTAGTCAGGCGCGAACCCCAGCCGGGTGAACGCAAGAGTCATGCGGACCAGCTTAGTCCTCCGCACGGAGGGTGCCGCCATGAGATGACTCACATCACTCGTGCTCAAACGCCTGTGGATAACCGCCTATCACGTCAGCTCGCTCCGGTAGACATGGGGAATGGAGCTCCAACCGGAACACACCTCGGAACCGCCGCAGTCCGGCGGTGCGTCACCGCCCGTCGTGCCCGGGCACGACGTCGTCCGCCGCCTGGGCCGCGGAGGCTTCGGTGACGTGTGGCTTCTCCGGGAACATCGGACTGGCCGCCTCGTCGCGGGAAAGGTCGTGCGGCGCCGGGGCGGTAACGGGGGATCGGGTCCTCCGTTCCCGACGGCGAGGCGAGAGCTGCGAGCTCTGCGCGCCGCGGTCCATCCTCATCTCCTGCCCTGCCATGCGACCGTGGCGCCGGAGAACGCGGATGGCGAGGCGAGCGTGCTGCTGAGCGAATATGCGGCGGGCGGGTCGCTCGCGCGGCTCGTCGGGGTTCGTGGGCGCCTCGAGGTGGGCGAGACGGTGACCGCGATCGGCCCGATCGCCCAAGCCCTCGCTGCGCTGCATGCCCAGGGCGTCACCCACCTTGACGTCTCGCCGGGGAATATCCTCTTCACCGCTCAAGGCAAGCCCCTTCTCGCCGACCTCGGCTCCGCGCGACTCGTCGGAGACCCGGGGTCCTGTCTGGTCGGGACGCCGGGCTTCGAGGAGCCCGACGGCCCGGACACCGCCCAGCCCGAGAGGTTGCGACCCGCCGCCGACGTCCACGGGCTGGGTGCCGTGGCGTGGTTCTGCCTGACGGGACGTGCGCCCGGCCGCACGCCGGAACGACCGCCCCTCACGCTGCTTCGTGAAGATGTTCCGCCCGAGCTTGCCACGGCCATCGATGCCGCGCTCGCCGACGATCCGCGAGATCGGCCGACGGCGGCAGAGCTCGCAAGAGCCGTCTTCCGGAGCGCGCGGCCTGAACCGATCGACCTCGCCCCGGCCGTCGACGAAGAGGTCCTCGCCGAGCTCGTGACGCGTGCGCGGCCGGAGAACTGCGCG
>NZ_JBKZWT010000160.1:0-8304 GCF_047759905.1 Sinomonas sp. G460-2
CGCGCTCGTGGGGGTCGCAGCGGTGGCGGTCGCGGTCGTGGTCCGCTCGCGAAGTAGTTGGCATTTTCGCGCGCGTTCGGCGCGCATCCAGCTAAAGTGGAGTTTTCCCAGCTAACGTAGCCCCGCGCGCTGTGTTGCGCGGCGCGCGGCCGTCCTGACCGCCGACCCAAGGGAGCCGCATGCGGCCTTCGCCCGAAGCCCGAGAGGCCAGCAGCCAGACCACCGGCAACGCGCCGTGGCACAACCTTTACGGGCAGCTCGTAGCCCGCGATCGTCGCAGGAAGTTTCGGCGGCGCCGGTTCGTCGCGATCTCGATCGTCCTCGTCGGCGCCTTGGTGCTCGGCGGCGGGATCTTCGCGCTCGCCACCTACTGGGGCCTCGAGAACGGGATCAAGCGTTCTCAGGCGCTCGACGGCGGCGCTGGCCTCGACCAGGACGTCAACATCCTGCTCATGGGGCTCGACAGCCGCCTCGACGAGAACGGCAACGCCCTGAGCCAGGAGGAGTACGACGCGCTGCACTCCGGCAGCTCGGACGACGGCGGGTACAACAGCAACGTGCTCATGCTCCTGCACGTCCCGAAGGACGGCAGCACCGCGACCATCATCTCCATCCCGCGCGACGACTACGTGGACCTCGCGGGCGCGCCCGACGGCGTCAAGCAGGGCAAGGTCAAGCAGGCCTACGGCTACGCGATGGACGAGGCCATGAAGAAGCTCAGGGCCGATCCGCAGGGCAAGAGCGACCCCGAGATCTACCAAGCGGCGCGCGACGCGGGCCGCAAGTCCGAGATCCAGACGGTCCAGAACTTCCTCAACGTCAAGGTGGACCACTTCGTCGAGGTCACGATGTCCGCGTTCCTCTCGGTCGCGAAGGCCGTCGCGCCGATCACGGTGTGCCTTCAGGAGGCCACGAAGGATTCGTACTCGGGCGCCGACTTCAAGGCCGGCCAGCAGCAGCTCAACGCTCAGCAGGCCGTCGCGTTCGTCCGCCAGCGCCGCGACACGTCCGGCTCCGGCGTCTCGCTCACCGACCTCGACCGCGCCCGCCGGCAGCAGGCGTTCATCTCGTCGCTCGCGACGCAGCTCAAGCAGAAGGGCACGTTCACCGACATCGGCAAGGTCCAGGGCATCATCGGCGCCCTCAAGGACAAGATGGCCGTCGACCAGTCGCTCAACCTCATCGACTTCGGGCTCAAGGCGAAGCAGCTCACGGAGAACAAGACGAAGTTCGTGACGCTGCCCATCGTGGACTTCGGTTGGTCGGACACGGGCGAGTCGGTCAACATCGTGGACAAGAAGGCCATTCAGGCGCAGGTGGCCGAGCTCCTCTCGCCGCAGCCCTCGACGAGTGCCGCGCCGGCGCCCGCCCAGAGCCAGGCGCCAGCGCAGCAGGCTCCGGCCAAGTCGACTCCCGCCAAGGGCGCGGGCCAGGCCCCCGCTCAGGGCTCGGGCCAGGCCCCCGCGCAGACCCAGCCCTCGCCGTCGTCCACTGGCTCGTACGACGCCGGCGACTGGTCGTCGTCGCTCTTCGGCGGCGGGATCCCCTGCGTCAAGTAAGTTGTGGGGTCCCGTCCGGCGGGTTGCGGGGTCATCGCCCTGACAAAGGCCCCGCAAGCGACGGGCAGGGACCGGCGAGCGACGGGCAGGGACCCCGCAACCGTTAACCCTCGCGTCGCCGGGGCGTTGCCGCGGCGTGGCCCGAGCTTCTTAGAGTGCGACCGTGGGTGACAGCGTTCGACGGCGGTACGTCGCCCTCGGCGACTCCTTCACCGAGGGCGTGGGCGACCCCCATCCGGGCCTGCCCAACGGGGTGAGAGGCTGGGCCGACCGCGTCGCCGAGAAGCTCGCGAAGCACGAGAAGGGCTGGGAGTACGCGAACCTGGCCGTGCGCTCGAAGCGGCTCCGGCAGATCATCGACGACCAGCTCGAAACGGCCCTCGCCCTCGAGCCCACGCTCGTGACGCTCTACGCGGGCGGCAACGACCTCCTCGACCTCGGCACCGACATGGACCGGCTCCTCGAGGAATACGCGGGACTCGTGGGGCGGCTCGCCGAGACCGGGGCCACTCTCGTCCTGTTCACCGGCTACGACGTCAAGGTCAACCCGCTCCTCGAGCCGCTGCGCCACCGCAACTGGCAGTACAACGCGTGGGTGCGGGAGCTCGCGCGTGACCACGGCGCCGTGCTCGTGGACTATTGGTGCTTCGACGAGTACAACGACAAGCGCATGTGGGACGCGGACAGGCTCCACATGTCGACGGCGGGGCACAAGTTCCTCGCGCGCCAGGTGCTGGCCCACCTCGGGGTGCCGACCTCGTTCAAGCCCGTGGACTGGGAGCCGCTCGCGCCGCGCAGCACGCTCGAGTGGGTCAACGCCCAGCGGCAGTGGATGAACGACTGGGTTGTCCCGCTCATCGGACGGAAGCTGCGGGGGGTCACGCTCGGGGACTCCCTCGGGCCGCGCTGGCCTGAGCCCGTCAAGGTTCCCAAGAAGGGCGGGCTGCGGCGGTACGCGCTGGAGCACCCCGAGGTCCTCGAGGGTCGCGGTCCCGTCTTCCCGGTCTGAGGAAAGTAGGCTGGCGGGAGCCCACGAAAGGACCGCCATGCCACTGCCTGCCCTGAACCCCTCCGGGAAGCTCAGCACGGCATGGCTCCTCGTGCTCGCGTTCCTCGCGACAACCGCGCCTCTCTCCACGGACCTCTACCTCCCGGGCTTCCCGCACGTGCAGCAGGATTTCGCGGCCAGCGCGTCCGGCGTGCAGCTCACGCTCACGGGCTTCCTCGTGGGCATGGCGTTCGGGCAGCTCGGCTTCGGGGCACTTTCGGACCGCCACGGGCGCATCGTCCCGCTCCTGTGCGGGAACGTCCTCGCGCTCGGCTCCTCGGTGCTCGCCGCCGTCGCCCCCTCGATCGAGGTGCTCATCGCGGCCCGGCTCGTCCAAGGCCTCGGCGGGGCGGCCGGCGTCGTCATTGCGCGGGCCATCGTCGTGGACCTCACGCGCGGCACCGAGACGGCGCGGACCATGAGCCTCATGATGACCGTGGGCGGGATCGCGCCCATCCTCGCGCCATCGATCGGGGCCTTCCTCCAGGGGCCCATCGGCTGGCGCGGGATCATGTGGACGCTCGCCGTGCTCTTCGCGCTCATGATGACCGCCGTCGCGCTGGTCTTCCGGGAAACACGGCCCGCCGCGTCGCGAGACGGCGCGAGCCTGCTCGGCGGCCTCGCGCAAGTGGTCCGAGTGCCGCGCTACCTCCTGTTCGCGGCGCTCTTCGCGACGACGTTCGCGGTCATGATGACGTACATTTCCGCCTCGTCGTTCGTGTATCAAAACGTCCTGGGCTTCAGCGCCGTGGGCTACGGCATCGCGTTCGGGGTCAACGCCGCGGGGCTCATCGCCTCGGGCTACATCTCGTCGCGGCTCGCACGGACGGTCGGCCCGCTCCCCACGGTGCGGATCGCGGTCCCGGTGCTGCTCGCGTTCTGCGTGCTCCTGCTCATCGTGGCGCTCCTGCCCGTGCCGCGTTGGCTGCTCGCCGTGCCGATCTGGTGCGCCGTGAGCACGGTCGGCTTCATCATGGGGAATTCAACCGCCCTCGCCCTCGACGCCGTGCGGCACGTATCCGGGAGCGGCTCGGCGGGACTCGGGTTCGCGCAGTTCGTGTTCGGCGCGGCCGTCTCGCCGCTGTCCGGGATCGGTGGCGCGGACACAGCCGTGCCGATGGCGGTGATCATGGCAGCGGCGGCTGCGCTCGCCGCGCTCCTGCTCGGCGTGGCGGCACGCCGCGGGCGGGCGCGAGGGGCTTAGCGCCGGGCGGCGGGACACGGACGACGGCGGGTTGTCGCCGCGAGCGGAGGAAGCACCTGACTTCATCCGCCGCTACGCCGCCGCAACCCCCGCGTTACCGCTCGTGGCTAGACTCGGCTCACGGGGGCGACGGCCCCCATCGACCGGTCGCCCGGTCGGCGCGGCGCGAAGGAGCACCCATGACCACGTGGCGGATCCGGGACTTCCACCCCTCGGACCTCGACGGCATCCTGCGCCTGTGGGGCGCCATGACGTCTTCCGGGATCGAGCCCGTCTACTCGCTCTCCGAGGTCCTCGCGAGCTGCCAGGCGGACTACGCGGCGGTCGCGCTCCACGGGGACGACGTGATTGGGGCCGCCGTGGCGCGGGCCGCGCACGAGCAGGGGTGGATCGTGTTCCTCGCGACCCTCCCGGAGTGGCGGAGCCGCGGAATCGGCACTGCGCTGCTCTCGGCGCTCGAGCACCGCATGGCGCCGCTCGGCCTCACCAAGCTGTCCGCGCTCATGCCGGACACCGAGACGCGCGTTGACGCGTTCCTCAACCGTGGCTTCAAGGACGTCAAGAATCTGCGCTTCTTCGAGCGGCAGATCCCCGTGCAGCGCGCCGAGCTCGGGCCGCTCGCACAGCTTGGCGGCCGGGTCCTGCCGCGCGACCTGTGGGAGAACGTCGCGGGCATGCGGCGCGAGAAGCAGCTCCTTGAGCGGCGGCTCGTGCTCCCGCTCGCGGAGGCCGAGCTCGCGGACGAATTCGGCGTCGTGCCGCCGCGCGCCGTCGTTCTTTTCGGGCCGCCCGGTACAGGCAAGACGACGTTCGCGAAGGCCATCGCGTCCCGGCTCGAGTGGCCGTTCGTCGAGGTGTTCCCGTCCCGGCTGGCCGGGGACTCGGAGGGCCTCGCCGGAGCGCTGCGCCGGACTTTCACGGAGATCGCCGAGCTCGAGCACGCCGTGGTGTTCCTCGACGAGGTCGAGGAGATCGCGTCGCACCGTGCCGGGGATCCGCCGAGCCCCATGCAGGGCGTCACGAACGAGCTGCTCAAGATCATCCCCGCGTTCCGCGAGCAGTCGGGCCGGCTCCTCGTGTGCGCCACGAACTTCATCCGGGCCCTCGACTCGGCGTTCCTGCGCCACGGCCGTTTCGACTACGTCGTGCCGATCGGCCTGCCCGACGCCGAGGCCCGGCGCGCGATGTGGCAACGCTTCATCCCCGAGGCCGTTCTCGGGAACGTCAACGTCGATCTGCTCGTGGCGCGTACCGAGGGCTTTTCCCCCGCCGACATCGAGTTCGCGGCGCGCTCGGCGTCGCAGCGCGCGCTCGAGAAGGCGGTGTACGCGCCCATCGGCGGGGCGAGCGTCGCTGCCGACGGCGGGGCGAGCGCCGCTGCCGACGCCGGGGAGGTCCCCGCCGTCTCGGATCTCGCCGGGCGCGGTCCGACCGGGACCGGGGCGAACGGGCGCAGGGGGCCCTCCACGGAGGACTATCTCGAGGCGATCGCCGAGACGAAGACGACCGTGAGCGAGGAGGTCGCGGCCGCGTTTCTCGAGGACATCGAGCAGCTCGCGCGGGTGTGAGGACGAGGTGCCTCCCCAACCCCGTTCCTTTCGGTACGCGTACAGGTCGGAACGCGTCCGGAGGCGTAGCTTCCCGTACGGGTTTCCGCGCATCGCCGCGGGAGATTCCGCGGAATTCCGGGCTTCTCGGGCGTTGCGCGGCCCGTGTGGCCGCAAAACGCGTGCAGTTCGGATCGCACTCCGTCGTGTACGCGTACTGGCTGGAGCGCCCCGCCTTGCACCGTCGTCGTTTCTGTGACTTTGGGCCAAAGGTGGCAAAGTGTTCCGCATGACTGGAGCCCTCCTGAAGGTCGCCCATCGCGTCGGCGACCGCGTCCATGCCGCGCAAACGGGGTGGGCGCGCAGGTTCGGGTTCATCCCGCAGGTGGTCGCCTACCGCGGGTACGGCACGACATCTCGCGTGCGCATCCTCGCCCGCGTCCTCTACGGGGCACCGGGCCTCCACCGCATCGGCGCGAACACGACGCGTGAGCCCGCGCGAGGCCGCGATCACTGCCGCGCCGGCTGGCTCGAGGAGGCAGCGGCCCACCGCTGGACCGGCACCGAAGACGTGCGCGGCTGGCGGGCGTTCACGAGCATTCCGATCGAGCATTCCGCCGTGACCATCGAGATCGGCGACCAGCGGCAGGCTGTGCGCGCAGACTTCGGGGGCGTCGTGGACGCGATGGTGGACGTGTCGCTCAGTCCGGGCTGGCACTCGGTGCGGCTCAGCGCGGAGGGCGCGGAGCCCGCCGTCGGCCAAGTGCTCGTGGTGGACCCGGCGGCGACGTTCGGCATCGTGTCCGACATCGACGACACCGTCATGGTCACGGCCCTCCCGCGCCCCTTCCTCGCACTGTGGAACACTTTCGTGCTGAGCGAGCGCGCCCGCACACCCACGCCTGGGATGTCCGTGCTGCTCGACCGGCTCGCCGCTCGGCACCCGACCGCGCCGGTCATGTACGTCTCGACCGGACCGTGGAACGCCGCCCCGACCCTCTCGCGCTTCCTGGGCCGGAACCTGTATCCCGCCGGGCCGCTCCTCCTCACGGACTGGGGCATGACGGCCGACAGCTGGTTCCGCAGTGGCCGCGAGCACAAGGTCCGCAACCTCGCGCGGCTCGCGGCCGAGTTCCCCGACATCAAGTGGCTCCTGATCGGCGACAACGGCCAGCACGACGAGTCGATCTACGCCGAGTTCGCGCGCCGGCATCCCGAAAGCGTCTCGGGCGTCGCGATCCGCGAGCTGTCCGGAAGCGAGGCGGTCTTCTCCGGCGGCACGATGCACGACGGGCAGTCCACCCCCGTACCGAGCGTCCCCTGGGCGTCAGCGCCCGACGGCGCGTCCCTCGCCGAGCAGCTCGAGGCCTTCGGGGTCCTGTAGCCGTTCAGGGGTCACGTCCCGTGGGTGCGGCGTAGTTCAGGGGTCACGTCCCGTGGGTGCGGCGTAGTTCAGGGGTCACGTCCCGTGGGTGCGGCGTCGTTCAGAGGTCACGCCACGTGGGTTGTCACCCGCGTTACGTGACCCTCAAAAGGGGAGCAACTCCCCGCCCCTTGCCAGCAGCACCCTTCCCGTGGCGAGAATGGGGCCTATGACGGTCCTCATGAGGTCCCTCGAAACAGCCGTCCCGTCCACGGTGCTCAAGCAGGCGGAGGCGCGTGACGTCTTCGCGGCGCAGGAGGGCCTCACGCGGCTCGGCACCAGACTGGTCCGCACGTGCTTCGACGCGGCCGCGATCGACACTCGCTATTCGTCGATCGCGGAGTTCTCGTGGGACAAACCGACGCACGCCCCCGAATTCTTCGACTCCGCGACGGGCAGGCTCCTCACCCCGAGCACCAAGACCCGCAACGACCTGTTCGTCCGCGAGGCCACGCCGCTCTTCGTCGAGACGGCCCGCCGCGCGCTCGACAAGGCGGACGGCCTCGGCCCCGAGGACGTCACCCACGTCATCACGGTCTCCTGCACGGGCTTCTTCAACCCCGGACCGGACTACCGGATCGTCCGCGAACTCGGCCTGCGCCCGTCCGTCCAGCGCTTCCATCTGGGGTTCATGGGCTGCTACGCGGCCTTCCCGGCCCTCCGGGCAGCCAAGCAGTTCTGCGAGGCGGATCCGAACGCGGTGGTCCTCGTGTCCGTCGTCGAACTCTGCACGCTCCACGTCCGCAGCTCCAACGATCCGGACACGATCCTCGGCGCGTCCCTTTTCGCGGACGGCGCCGCGGCCGCCGTCGTGAGCGCGCGGGACCTGCCGCTCACTCAGCCCGCCCTGAGTCTCGACGCGTTCGAGACCACGCTCACGCCCGTGGGCGAGGAGACGATGGCCTGGAACATCGGCGACCGGGGCTTCGAGATGGTCCTCGGCACCTACGTCCCGCACATCATCGACGAGCACATCACGGGAGCCCTCGAGCCGCTCCTCGCCCGGGACCCCGCGCTAGCGGGCAGGGCCCACGCCGAGATCGAGCACTGGGCCATCCACCCGGGCGGCCGCAGCATCGTGGACAAGGTGGTGACGCGGCTCGGGCTGAGCGAGGACCAGGCGGTGCCGGCGCGGGAGACGCTGCGCGAATTCGGCAACATGAGCAGCGCGACGATCATGTTCGTCTTCGACTACATCCTGGGCCTGCCGTGGGCAGACTCGCCGGGATCGGCGGCCGGCGCCGGGACAGCGGAAGGCACCCCGCCCGGGGAGGGTCAAGCGAGAACCGACGACGGCGCGCGGCCCGGTTCGGAGCGCGTGTGCGCCATGGCGTTTGGGCCGGGACTCACCGTCGAGACCGCCCTCCTGACGCGCGTCCGCCCCTGAGGCGGGGCTCGTGCGAGCTATTGAGGCTGAGGGGCACGACGTCGTGATCGTCGGCGGCGGTCCCGTGGGCCTGTGCCTCGGGGTCCTGCTCGCGCAGAAGGGCGTCGACGTCGCGGTCCTCGAGGCGCGCACCGAG
>NZ_JBKZWT010000161.1:0-8219 GCF_047759905.1 Sinomonas sp. G460-2
TACCTCAAGGAACTCGGCAACCTGTGCTTCCACAGTGGCCTCGTGGGCGTGCTCATCTCGGTCGCGATCGGAGGCCTCTTCGGGTACAGCGGCCAGCGCACGCTCGTCGAGGGGGACACGTTCGTGAACACCCTCGTGGGCTACGACCAGTTCAATCCGGGCACGAACTTCCAGTCCTCGTGGCTCGCGCCGTACTCACTCCAGCTGGACAAGTTCGACGTCCGCTATGACCGCGAGTCGGCCGCGCACTTCGGCCAGCCGCTCGACTTCACGGCGCACCTCACCACAAAGGATTCGCCCGACTCCGCCGCGAAGCAGCAGGATCTCAAGGTCAACGATCCCGTGAGCATCGGCGGAACGGACGTGTACCTCGTGGGCAACGGCTACGCCCCGGTCATCACGGTCCGCGGCGGCGACGGCAAGATCGCGTACCAGGGCCCCATCCCGTCCATCCCGACGGACACCGTCTACACGTCGACGATCGTCATCAAGGCCCCGGACGCGAAGCCGTCGCAGCTCGGCTTCGTGGGGTTCTTCCTCCCGACGGCCGTGGTGGGCCACGACGGCGTCTCGTACAGCGCCGACCCGGACCCACTCAAGCCGCAGCTGAGCCTCAACTCGTACGTGGGCGACCTCGGGCTCGACAAGGGCACGCCGCAGAACGTGTATGCGCTCGATGTCTCGAAGCTCAAGCAGGTCAACGGGCGGGACCTCCCCGCAAAGGGCATCGTGCTCGACTCGGGTCAGTCGTACACGCTCCCGAACGGTCAGGGCTCGGTCAGCTTCGATGGCCTCAAGCGGTACGTCGCCCTCGACATCCACCACAACCCCGGCCAGGAGTACGCGCTCGTCTTCGCGCTGTTCTCCCTCGCCGGACTTGTTTGCTCGCTGTTCGTGCCGCGCCGGCGCCTGTGGCTGCGCTTCGGCGACCACGAGGACGGCCGCACGATGATCGAGTACGGCCTCCTGGCGCGCGGCGAGGATCACGGCCTCGCGGCGGAGGGCCGGTCGGTGCGCGCCGCGCTCGCGAAGGCGTGGGGCCTGCCCGAGCAGGAATCGCCCCGGGACGTGGCCTCTACGCACGAGGCGTCCACACACGAGGCGTCCACACACGAGGCGCACAATAGGACTGACTCAACCCCAGGGAAGGGCGAGTAATGCTCCCCATCAACCAGACGCTCGGCGCCTACAGCGAGCTGTTCATGCTCCTGGCGGCCGGCACGTACGTCATCGCGTTCCTCGCCTTCGCGTGGGACATGGCCACGAGCGGCAAGACCGCCCAGCAGGACGCGACGCGCCTCGCCGAGGCCAAGACGGAGAGCACGGCCTCCACCAAGGTCCCGGCGATGGCCGGCGCGGCCGAGGCGAGTTCGGATGGGTCAACCTCGGGCGGCCCGGCTTCGGGCGAGGTGGGCGGGTCCAAGCGTGCGTCCGACGGCGGAAGTCGGGTTTCGCCGTCGTCTGCGGTTGCTGCTCGGGTCGCCAAAGTCGCCGACGCCGGCCTCGCGTACACGTCGCGGCGGGCCGCCGCGCGCGTCGGGGTAGCCCTGAGCATCCTCGGGCTCATCATCCATGCAGCGGGCGTCGTGACGCGCGGCATCGCCGCGGGACGCGTCCCGTGGGGCAACATGTACGAGTTCTGCACCACCGGCGCGTTCCTCGTCGTCGCGGTGTTCCTGATCGTGCTCGTCCGGCGTGACCTGCGCTTCCTGGGCACGTTCGTCCTGGGCCTTGCAGTGGTCATGATGGTGGCCGCGGCCGTCGCGTTCTGGACGCCCGTGGGGCATCTCGTCCCGGCGCTCCAGAGCTACTGGCTCGTGATCCACGTCTCGATCGCCGTGCTTTCCTCGGCGCTCTTCACGCTGACGTTCTCGATGGGCGTCCTGCAGCTCCTCCAGTCGCGCCGCGAGGCGAAGATCGCCGCGGGCGGGCTCGACCGGGGCGGGTTCATGGGCCTCGTGCCGAATGCGCTCACGCTCGAGACTCTCTCCTACCGCATCAACACGATCGCGTTCGTCGGGTGGACGCTCACGGTCATGTTCGGCTCGATCTGGGCCGAGAAGGCGTGGGGCCGGTTCTGGGGCTGGGACACGAAGGAAGTGTGGAGCTTCGTGATCTGGGTCGTGTACGCGGCGTACCTGCACGCGCGGGCCACGCGCGGCTGGACCGGGACCCGGGCCGCGTGGCTCTCGATCGTCGGCTACCTGTGCGTGGTCTTCAACTTCACCGTGGTGAACATCTACTTCACGGGCCTCCACTCGTACGGCGGGGTCAGCGCCGGCTGATCACAGGCCGCACATCCGCCGGGTGGGCATACATCCGCCGGGTGGGCATACGTCCGCCGGGTGGCTGCCTTTCCGCCGGGTATAACCCCCTCCGGAGTGCTTCACCCCCTCCGGAGGGGCAAACCGGCACCCTCGACCCTCACGAGCACACGTCGAGGAAGCTCGTGGCGTTTGGGCGAGCGTGGAAGGTCACGGTGTGCCCCGCGGCGTCGCGGAAGACGGCGTCTTGGCCGGTCACGGTGATGGTGCCCTCTTGGAAGGGGTTGCCCCAGCCTGCCGGCGGGTTGCCGTTGCCGTCGTCCAAGATCTTGTCGGTGGCGTAGAACGTGTTCCCGACCCGCACTTCGTGGATGCCGCAGTGGGTGGTGAGCAGGATGGACACCGCACTGGGGGAAGCAGCTGGGCTTGCCACCGGCCCGCTCGTCGGACCAGCAGGGCCTGCAGGGCTCATGGCCGGTGCTCCGGCGGGCGAGGCTGACGGCGCGCAGCCAGACAACGCTGCCATCCCCGCGGCGGCCCAGAAGAGCATCGTGCGGAACCAGGCCGGACGCACGGGCATGGCGCGCCGCTGTTTCGACCGAAAGAATCCCCAGTTCGCCAAACTGCCACCTCCGCCTGTGCCGGGCCTAGGATAGGCGCCCCGGCGGCCAAGCCACAACGCAAAACGGCGGCCGGCTTCGTGACGAAGCCAGCCGCCGTTAGGGCGTCTCCGGGGCGTGAAGCCAGCCCTACTTGATGCCCGTCGTGGCGATGCCCTTGACAAGGAACTTCTGGCCCACGAGGAACGCGATGAACACCGGCAGGAGCGAGACGACAGACATCGCGAACATCGCGCCCCAGTCGGTGCTGGACTGCGCGTCGACGAACGCGCGCAGCGCCACGGGAACCGTGAACACGTCGGGGGACGTGAGGTAGATGAGCTGGCTGAAGAAGTCGCTCCAGGTCCAGATGAACGTGAAGATCGTCGTGGTCGCGAGCGCCGGCGTCATGAGCGGGAGGATCACGCGGAGGAAGATGAGCGGGTGGCCCGCGCCGTCGATCCGCGCGGCCTCGTCGAGCTCACGCGGGATCCCGCGGATGAACTGGACCATGAGGAACACGAAGAACGCGTCCGTGGCCAGGAGCTTGGGCACGATGAGCGGCCAGAACGTGTTGATCCAGCCGATCTGCGAGAACAGGATGTACTGCGGCACGATGATGACGTGGATGGGCAGCATGATCGTGATGAGCATGGCGCCGAACATCCACCTCTTGCCCGTGAACTCGAGGCGAGCGAACGCATAAGCGGTCATCGAGCACGAGACGAGGTTGCCCACGATCGCGCCCAGCACCACGAGGGCCGAGTTCAGCAGGTACGTTCCGAACGGGGAGCTCAGCGCGTTCCAGCCGGTCGCGTAGTTCTCGGGGTGCGCCTCGGTGAGCCACAGGCCCGGGGCGCGGAAGACGTCGTCGCTCGGGCGGAACGAGGAGACCAGCATCCACAGGAGCGGGTAGATCATCACGATCGCCGCGACGATGAGGATCACGTGCTTGCCGAGGTTGCGCAGGCGTCCCCGGGTGGAGAAGGCGAGGTTGCCCTGGGGTAGCCGGCGCCGGCGGTTGGGCGAGGAGTCGCCGCGCCCTGCGGGGCGGCCGACGACGGCGGGAGACTCGGCGGGAGCCGACGTGCGGAGCGCGGTGGCCGCGCCGTTCGAGGCTGCTTCAGTCGTCATAGAACACCCAGAATTTCGATGCGTAGAAGTTGATGGCGGTGAAGGCTCCGACGAGGATCAGCAGGACCCAGGCCATCGCGGACGCGTAGCCCATGTCGAACTGACCGAAGCCGCGCTGGTACAGGTAGAGCGTGAAGAACATCGTCGAGTCGGACGGCCCACCGTTGCCGCCCGAGACGATGAACGCCTGCGTGAACGACTGGAACGCGCCGATGATCTGCAGCACGAGGTTGAAGAAGATGATCGGGCTCAGGAGCGGAAGCGTGATCTTGAAGAAGCGAGTGGCCCGCCCGGCACCGTCGACGGACGCGGCCTCGTAGTACATCGTGGGGATCTGGCGGAGCCCCGCGAGGAAGATGATCATGGGGGAGCCGAACGTCCACACGTGCAGCAGGATGATGCTGCCGAGGGCCGTGCTCGGGTCCGAGATCCAGCCCGGGCCGTGGATGCCGAAGAACGCCAGGATCTGGTTGACCAGGCCGGACGTGCCGAACATCTGCTTCCACAGGATGGCCACTGCCACGGACGAGCCGAGCAGCGACGGAAGGTAGAAGACCGAGCGGTAGAACGGGAGCCCCTTGAGGCCCTTGTCCAGGGCCACGGCGACCGTGAGCGCGAGGCCGAGCTGGAGCGGAACGCCCACCACGACGTACGTGAGCGTGACGCCGAGGGAGTTCCAGAAGCGCTCGTCGCCCATCATGCGGGTGAAGTTGTCGAATCCGATCCAGTTGGGGTCCTGGATGAGGTTGTAGTCCGTGAAGGACAGGTAGAGCGACATGAGCATCGGGCCGATCGTGATGGCCACGAGGCCTACGATCCACGGCGCGAGGAAGACGAACGCTGCCTTGTTGTCCTTGGGCCGGCGCTGCTTGATGGCGCCCTTGCCCTGGCTCGAGCCGGACTTCTTGCTGAGGGTGCCCAGCTCCGCGAGCGCGCTCACGGGGCGAGTCCCTCGGGTGGTGCCGGCCAGGTAGCGAGCGCTGGAGCCGCGTGCAGTTCAGACACGGTGTGACCTCCTTTGGTCGGAATGCGCTTTCACAGCAAGATAGGGCCGCCCCGCTATGGGCGTCAAGGCCTTGATATTGCAAGTGGAATGCGTTTTCCTTAGATCTTGACGGCTGGTGTGACCTCGGGCATACTCAGCGAATCAGAAACCGATTTCTCGGTCAACCGTTCGTTCAACATTGGAGAGACGATGACGACTCTGACGCGCCGCTCAGCACTCAAGCTGTTCGCCGGCACCGCGGCCGTGGGCCTCCTCGCTGGCTGCGGCACCGGCGGCGGCAGCAAGAATGCCGACGGATCGGTGACCCTCCGCTTCACCTGGTGGGGAAACGACGTCCGCAACAAGCAGACGCAGCAGGTCATCGACGATTTCCAGAAGGCGCACCCGAACATCAAGATCCAGGCCGAGCCGGGCGTGTGGTCGGGCTACTGGGACAAGCTCGCCACGCAGACGGCAGCTAATGACGCCCCGGACATCATCCAGATGGACCTCGCCTACATCGCCGAATACGGCGGCCGCGGTGCCCTCCTCGACCTGTCGAAGCAGAAGGGCCTCGACCTTTCGGCGTTCGATTCCAACACGCTCGCGTCCGGGCAGTACAACAGCAAGCTCTACGGCGTCAGCACCGGCCAGAACGCGCTCGGCGTCTTCGCGAACGTGAAGGTCTTCAAGGCGGCCGGCGTGGCGATCCCCGACGACACGAAGTGGACGTGGGACGACTACCTCAAGACCGCAGCCGCGCTCGCGGCCGGGGCAGGGAACTACGGTGCCTCCTACGGCATCACGGATCAGGCCCTGAGCATCTGGCTTCGCCAGCGCGGCGAGCAGCTCTACACCGCGGACGGAAGCACGGGATTCACCGTGGATGGCGTGGCCTCGTTCATGGCGTTCCAGAAGAAGCTCCTCGACGCGAAGGCGGCACCGCCTGCGAGCGTCGCCCAGGAGGACGTCAACGCGGCCGTCGAGCAGACGCTCGCGGCCACCAACAAGACCGGCATGTCCTTCTGGTGGACCAACCAGCTCGGCGCGCTGTCCAAGGCCGCGGGTACCGATTTCAAGATCCTCCGCATGCCCAGCCAGGACGGCAAGCCGAAGGACGACGGCCTCTTCTACAAGCCCTCGATGTACTGGTCGGCGTCGTCCCGCACGAAGCACCAGGACGAGGTCGCAACGTTCATCGACTACCTCGTTAACAGCACCGACGTGGCCAAGGTCATCACCACGGAGCGTGGCTTCTCGTCTTCGTCCAAGGTCCAGGACGCGATCAAGCCGCTCCTGACCCCGACGGACAAGACTGCGCTCGACTTCCTCACCCAGATCAAGCCCGAGCTTGGCGCGGCGCCCGCGGTTCCGCCGGTCGGCACGAGCAAGGCGGGCGACGCGCTTCTGCGCCACCTGACCGACGTGCTGTTCGGCCGGGCCGACGCTCAGGCCGCGGCGGCGGCGTTCAAGAGCGACGCCGACAACCTCATCAAGAGCGCCAAGAAGTAACGATCAGGGCCCAGTAATCTCAGAGGCCGTGCAGGAAGTCGGGGTCGTCGTCCGGAGCCATCGGGCGGCGGCCCCGCGTCCCGCCTGACGTGGGCGGCGCCGTGTGGCGCGGGCGGCCGAAGGCGAACCACAGCGTGGTGCCGATGACCGGGAGGACCGCGATGAGGAACCACGAGGTCTTCGAGAGGCCGCCTCGGATTCGGCCGCGATCGGCCATCGCGCAGTCCACCATGGCGTAGAGCCAGGCGGCCAGGATCACGATGACGGGCACGAGGCGGACCATAGACCTATTTTAGTAAACTTGAGCGGTGGCGTTCCTGAAGTACACCCTCCTCCGTGCGGCCCTCTTCGTGGTCCCGTTCGTCTTGTTCCTGCTGCTCGGGATCGGTGGTGTGCTTTCGGCCGTCTACTCCGTGGTCATCGCGTTCGCGGTGAGCTTCCTGTTCCTCAACCGGCAGCGAAACGCCGCCGCCACTGACGTGAGCGACGTGTTCGGCGGCCGCAAGAAGGTGCGGACCTCCCAGGAGGAGGAAGACGCCGAGATCGAGGACTCGCTGGACGAGGCGCGCCGCGTCGACGACGAGTACCCGGAGGTCTACGGCGACGAGCCGGGCAAGGATGGACCCGGCCGAGACGATGCGGACCCTACACGCGCCCGAGGACCGAAGCCGCCGCGAACAGGAAGCTGAACCCGAGGTTGATGAACCCGGTCTGCTGCAGCACGGGGATGAGTCCCGGACCGGCGGTTCCCGAGACCATGGTTCGCGAGGGCCGGATGCACGCGGGCACGAGCACCAGCACGAGCAGCATCCACGGGTTCGACGGCGCGAGGAGCAGCGCTGCGAGGATCGCGACACCCAGCATCACGGGGTAGGAGCGGCGCGCGGCGCGGTCGCCGAGCCGCACGGCGAGCGTGCGCTTGCCCGCGACCGTGTCTGTCGGGATGTCCCGCACGTTGTTGGCCATGAGCAGGGCGTCCGCGATGAGCCCCGTCGCGACGGCTCCGGCCCACGAGGCCGGGCTGAGCGTGAGCGCCTGCGTGTACGTGGTGCCGAGAGTCGCGACGAGGCCGAAGAACACAAACACGAACACGTCGCCGAGCCCGAGGTACCCGTACGGTCGCTTGCCGCCCGTGTAGCCCCACGCCGCCAAGACGCTCGCCGCGCCCACGATGATGAGCCACCACGTCTGCGAGAGCACCACGAGCGCGAGGCCGAACACGGCGGCGGCGCCGAACGAGAGGAACGCGGCGCGCTTCACCGTGCGCGGCTCGGCCGCCCCGCCGCCCACGAGCCGGAACGGCCCCACCCGGTTGTCGTCGGTGCCGCGCACGCCGTCGGAGTAGTCGTTCGCGTAGTTCACGCCGACCTGGAGCATGACCGCCACAAGCGCGGCGAGAACGGCGTTGACCGGCCTGAACGAGCCGAGCCCGAAGGCCGCGGCGCTGCCGACGATCACCGGAGCGATGGCCATGGGAAGGGTCCGCGGGCGGGCGCCCTGGACCCACTGGGCGAATGTTGCCACGGGCGGTTCCTGACTACGGGAGGGAGGGTGGGGCAAGGAGGGTGGGATAGGGAGGGTGGGACAGGAAGTGGGCGGGATAGGGAAGTGGGTGGGATAGGTTCGGACGGCGCCTACGGCCCCGACGCTCCGCCTGAGCGCCGCGCCGCGTGTGCCCGCGCGAGGGCCTCGCAGATCGACTGCCGGTCGGGTTTGCCGTTGGCC
>NZ_JBKZWT010000162.1:0-8172 GCF_047759905.1 Sinomonas sp. G460-2
TGCAATTCAAGCGTGATTCCCCTGGGGTCGGCTGGGTCCCTCGGGCATGCTGGCCGGCCCGCTGGTCGCCGAGGGCGTGGGTGAGCCGACGGCGGAGCCTGTCGTTCTCCTCGGTGAGTGTGCGGATGCCTTCGTTGGCTGCGTGCAACCGGGCCAGCGGGGAGGCGTCGGAGGCGCGCTGGCTGGCAGGGATCGCGGGCGCCGGCGCACGTCGGGTCGCAGCGCGGAGCCGTTCGATGTCGGCGCGGAGGTCGGGCTGGGCATAGAGGAAGGCCTGTGAGACGCCCGCGTGGCGGGCTACCGCTTCGAAGGTGACGGGGACAAGCGAATCCGGCGAGGCCGCAGTGCACGCGATCGGCTGGTCAACGGCGTAGTCGGTAGATGGGAGGTTTTGCGCCGTGTTGAAGGCCGCGTCCTTGCAGCGTCGGATTCATCGGACTTGGGGGTAGGCAAGCAGCCGGCATGATGCCGGGCAGCGGTCCTGGGGCCTTCCCTCCGGACCGCTCGCGCCGCGCCCCTGGCCGCCTCGATGGGCTCGTCGGCGAGGAATGCCGGGTCGTGTTCGTCCGACGGGGTCCACACCAGCACGGTGGACGCGAAGGGCACCCACTGCGCCCACGCCGCCAGCGGAGTCCGACCCGGCGCTCCCTCTCCTAGTGCGCCACGGGGGCGCTGACGAGGGCCGTGAGCGAGTCGGCGAGCAGCTCGATGAGACGCCGCGACTGCTCCTCGTCCGGGTAGGCCAGATGCTGCATGCTGATCCCGTCGATGCCGGAGACGAACAGCCGGGCGATGAGGTCGAGGTTCTCCGGCACCGGCTGCCCCGATGCCTCGGCGGCGGAGCTGAAGAGCTCGCGCGTCGATGACACCCAGCCCTCGTACATGCCGCGGTTCTGTTCGCGCGCGGCCGGCTCGCGCTCGGGCCCCTCGCGGAAGCGCCGCAGGAGCAGCTCAAAGGTCGTGACCTGCTCGTGCGGACGCTGGCTCATGCGCTCCCAGATCCGTCGAGCATGCTGGCGGATGACCGACGGGAGCCCCTCGGCCAGATCGCCGATCGGGGGCAGGCTCTTCGCGTAGTCCCGGCTCAGGAAGTAGTAGACCTCCTGGAGCAGCTCCTCCTTGTTCCGGAAGCAATAGTGCAGGGCCGCGAGTGGGGCGCCGGCCTCGGCGGCAATCCGGCGGGTCGTGGCCGCGGGAAGGCCCTCGGCCGCGATGACTCGCGCCGCCGCCTCGACGAACTGCAGCCGCCGCTCTTCGGTGGGAACTCTGGGCATTTCAGGCCTTCCGATCTCGTCCGTCCATCCTAGGAGAGCGCTGTCCTCTCCGGATGTAGAAAAATTCTACGGCTAAACCTAGTCAAATGACCCAGTCACGCGACATACTCCTTGGCAGAGATGTTGTTCAGGTCACAGAGGAGGCACCATGGCGCAGAGCGCCAGCCTGGCGATCGTCAACGCAGAGGTGCTGGCGATGGACCGTTCCGGGACCGCCGATGCCGTGGCCGTCGCGGACGGACGCGTCCTGGCCGTCGGCTCGCACGATGTCGCCGGGGTAACGGGCCCGCGCACGACCCTGATCGATGCCCGCGGGGGCGCAGTCGTCCCGGGCATCAACGACGCCCACCTGCATTTCACGGCGGCCTCCATGGCGGCCTTCGGCTACGTATCCGTCGACGCCGCGGCTGCGCCGGACTGGCGGGCGGTCGAGGCGGTCCTCGACCGTGCTGAGCCCGGAGCAGACGGCTGGGTCCGCGCAAGGGGCTGGGACGACGTCCTGATCGGCCCGGCCGCGGGCCAGCTCCTCGATGTGCGCCCCAGCGTCCCGGTTGTCGCCTTCGACGCAACCGGCCATCAGCTCGCCGCCAATCGCGAGGCGCTCCGGCGCGCGGGCCTCGAGACGACGGTGGCCAACCCAGCGGGCGGCGTCGTGGGCCGCGACCAGCACGGCGAGCTGACCGGCCTGCTCCAGGACGGGGCGATGGAACTCCTCAACCGAGCGCTTCCGCCGATCCCGCGAGCCACGCTCCGCGACGCCATGCTCTCGATGCAGGGCCGCCTCCATGCCCAGGGCATCACCTCGCTCACCGAGCCCGGCCTCGGCCCCGCCGGTGCCGGCCTGCTGGATGGGTCCGGGTCCACCGACGCCCTGCAGCTTCTGGGCGACCTCGCCCTGGCCGGAGCCCTGACGATCCGAACCACGGTCCTCATGCTCTTCGCGGGCACCGGCGGGGCGGATGCTGGTGCCGTCCGGGCTGGCCTCGCCTGCGGGCTCGCGGGCGAGTACGTCGACCGGGGCATCGACCCAGCCCTCCTCCGAATCGCCGGCGTGAAGGTGTTCGCGGACGGGATCCCCCGCAGCGGAACTGCCTGGATGGCCGAACCCTACGGCGACCAATGCACACGGGGAAGCCTCGTGGTCGTCGGCCGCACCGAGGACGAACGGGTCGAGGAGCTGGCCAGCATCCTGCGCCTCATCGACGCCGCGGGGCTCCAGGCAGGCATCCACGCCACCGGCGACGCCGCAACCGAGACCGCCGTCGACGCCCTCGCGAAATGGACCGACCCGGGCCGCCGGCACTACATCATCCACGGCGCCTTCGACCGGCCCGAGACGCTCGCCCGCATGGCACGCCACGGCATCGGCTACAGCACGAATCCGCTCATCCGCCATGGTGCGGGCGATGCGATGCGGCACCTGCTGGGCGAGGAACGCTTCTCCCGGCACCAGCCGCTGCACTCCGCTGCCGAAGCCGGGATCCGCTTCAGCCTGGCCTCCGATGCGCCCGTCGCGAGCACCGACTGGCGCGAGACCGTGGTCGCCGCGGTGCGCCGCGGAACCCGCACGACATCTGGCGTACCTGATGATCCCGAGCGCATCGGCGGCCGCCGGGCGCTTGCCGCGATGACGGCCGACGCCGCGTGGCAGGACCACGCGGACGACCTCAAGGGCAGGCTCATCCCCGGCATGGCCGCCGACCTCTGCATGCTCTCCCGCCCCTGGCCCCAGGACGCGGCAATCGAGGAGCTTCTCGAGGCCGAGATCGTCCTGACGCTCGCGGGCGGCCGGCCCGTCCACGAGCGCGCCCTTCTCTGACCCCCTTCCCTGTCCGTTCCCCATCAATCACGAGGAGACCATTCCATGCGACGAAGCATCCCCGCGGCCCTCGCCGCCGTCCTCGCCCTCGCCCTCTCGGCCTGCGGCGGCAGCACCACCGCCAGCACGGCCCCCGGCTCGTCCGGCTCGCTCACCATGCTCAAGGTCGGCACCATCGGCATCGGCAGCGACGCCGGGATCAGGCTGGCCATCGACAAGGGCTACTTCAAGGAACAGGGCCTGGACGTGAGGACCACTGTGGTGGCGAACCCGCCAGCGGGCATCGCCGCGGCGCAGAGCGGCCAGCTCGACCTCACCTACACGCCCTCCATCCCGCTCCTGAATGCGCTGGGAAACAACGTCCAGCTCACCGTGGTCGCCGCCGCCGACGGGTACTCCGAGCAGGCCATGGCCCACAAGGACATGACCAAGGTCGACGACACCGGACTCCTGGTCCAGAAGGACTCGCCGATCACGCGCCCGAAGGACCTGGAAGGCAAGTCGGTCTCCGTCCCGGCCCGCAAGGCCCAGCTCGAGGTCACCGTGAGCAAGCTGGTCAAGGACGACGGCGGCGATCCCGCCAAGGTGAACTGGATGGTCCTGGATCCCTCCTCGGCGCTTCAGTCGCTGAATTCCGGCCGCGTCGACGCCGCCTCCCTCATCGCGCCGTTCGTCTCCAAGGCGATCTCCCAGGGCGACCGGCTCCTCGCCTCCCCGGGCGTGCAGTTCTTCAAGGCCGGCGCCGTGGGCCTGTGGGTGACCGGCAACGGCACCCTGCAGAAGGAGCGCAAGGCCATCGAGGGCTTCAAGGCCGCGATCTACAAGGCCAACGCCTACGCGAACCAGCACCTCGAGGAGGCCCAGCAGCTCAGCGCCCAGATCACCAACAACCCCATCGAGGTCGTCAAGTCCGGCGCGGTGAACTACTGGCCGGACAAGGTCACCACAGAGGACATCCAGCGCGTCGACGACTCCATGGCCGAGCTCGGCTACCTCAAGACGCCGCTGAAGCTCCCCGCTGACCTCATCCTCGGCAGCTGAGACCCAGGCTGGAAACCAAGGGAGAAGGAATCATGAGAATCTCGCTCAAGCCGGCCGCCGTCGGCGCCGCCGGCTTCGCGGCCGCGCTGCTGCTGTGGCAGGCCGCCTGGGCCGCCCGCGCGGCGGGCGGGTCCCTGCCCTCGATCGGCAGCGTCGCCGCCGACCTCGGCCTGCTCCTGACGAGCGCGGAGTTCTGGAACGCTCTCGCGCAGACCGTGGGGATCGCCCTCCTTGGCCTGGCCGCCTCTGCTGCGGCAGGCATCGCGATCGGCATCCTTGTGGGCAGCTTCGAGCCGGTCCGCTACGCGACCCGGGCCGCGCTCGAGTTCCTCAAGCCCATCCCGCCCATCGTCATCCTCCCGCTCGTCGTCCTCGTCCTCGGCCCCACCGGCCAGATGTCCGGGTTCCTGGTGTTCCTCGGCTGCCTCGTGCCGATCGTGATGCAGACCGTCGACGGCGTGCACAGCACCGACCCCGTGGCCAGGGACACCGCCCGCTCCTATGGCATGGGGGCGGGTGAGATCCTCGCCCGGATCGTGCTGCCCAGCGCGATGCCGTACATCGGCACTGCGATGCGCATCTCGGCCCCGGCCGCGCTCATCATCACAGTCGTGGCCGGGCTCCTCGGCGGCGGACCCGGCCTCGGCCAGAGCCTGTACCTCGCCCAGGCCGGCGGCGACGAACCGACCATGTACGCGCTCGTGATCGTCCTGGGTGTTCTGGGCCTGCTCTTCCAGGCAGGCACCCGCTCCGCCGAACGGCGCCTGCTGCACTGGCACGAGTCCTACCGGGAGGCGGTGCACTGATGAAGCGGGCTTCTGCCAACGCGCTCGTCCTGTGGCTCGTGGGCGTCGGGACGCCCTCGGCCCTGCTCGCGGCCTGGTGGTTTGCCTCCGCGGACTCGACCGACGCCTTCTTCCCGCCGCTGGCGGACATCCTGGACCGCTTTCGCGCTCTCTGGCTCTTCGACCACTTCGGCTCCGACGTGCTCCTGAGCCTGCGCAACCTCGCCCTCGGCTATGCCATCGCGTCACTCGCGGCCGTCGCCGTCGGCTTCGTCACCGCACTGTCCGCACCGGTGCGGTGGGCCGTGGACCCCCTGATCCACTTCCTCCGCGGCATCCCCCCTGTCGCGCTCGTGCCGATCTTCATCTCCCTCATGGGCTTCGGCCCCGAGATGCGGATCGCGAGCATCGCCCTCGCGGCGTTCTTCCCGACGTTCATCGCCACCGTCGACGGCCTCCGCGCCGTGGACCGCGGCCTCCTCGACGTCACCCGGGTCTACCGCCTCTCCCGAGGGGAACGCGTGGTCGCTGTCCTCCTCCCGGCAGCCTCCCCGCAGATCTTCTCAGGCCTGCAGGTGAGCCTGCAGACCGCCTTCGTCGTCATGATCGCCTCGGAGATGCTCGGCCCCTCGCAGGGCATCGGCGCCATGACGCTGCTCGCCCAGCAGAGCTTCATGATCCCGGACATGTGGTCGGGGATCCTCCTCCTGGGCGTGATCGGCTTCGCCGCCAACACCCTCTTCGACCTGGTCCGCCGCCGCGTGCTGGCCTGGTACATCGGCTCCCGCAGATTGGCCCGCGCATCATGAGAACACCAGAGACCGCCTACGCCCACCAGAGGGGCACCGCCATGGAGACCAGCACCCCCGCCCAGCACCGGGCCAGGCTCGACGTCCTCCACCTCGCCAAGAGCTACGGCACCGGCGAGGCAGCGAAGAAGGTCATCGAGGACCTCACCTTCAGCGTCGCCGTGGGGGAGCTCGCGTGCATCGTCGGCCCCTCCGGCGTCGGCAAGACCACGCTGCTGAAGTGCCTCGCGGGCCTCCAGCCCGCCTCCGGCGGGCACGCCGCGATCGACGGACGCACGATCAGCGGACCTCCTCCCGAGATGGCGCTGGTCTTCCAGGACTACAGCCGCTCGCTCATGCCATGGCTCACCGTTCGGAAGAACGTCCTGTTGCCCCTGCGGCACCTCCGGCTGCCCCGGGCAGAGGTGAAGGCACGCTGCGACGAGGCCCTCGTGGCCGTGGGACTCGCCCACGCCCACGACCAGTACCCGTGGCAGCTCTCCGGCGGCATGCAGCAGCGCGTCGCCATCGCCAGGGCCCTGGCGTACCGGCCCGAGATCCTCGTCATGGACGAGCCCTTCGCCTCGGTGGACGCCCAGACGAGGTTCGACCTCGAGGACCTGTGCCTGAGGATCCGCGAGGACTTCGGCATGACGATCCTCGTCGTCACCCACGACATCGACGAGGCCGTCTACCTCGCCGACCGCGTCGTGGTCCTCGGCTCCAAGCCCGCCCGCGTGCTGCGCATCGTCGACGTCGAGCTCCCCTCCCCACGCGACCAGATCGGCACGCGCTCGCTGCCCGAGTTCGCCGAGAGGCGCACCGAGGTGCTCTCGCTGATCAAGAGGCCCGCGTGAGCCGCTCCGACGTCGCCGCTGCCAGCCGCCGGCAGCCGCCCCGGCGGCCGAATGTCCTGGTCATCGTCGCCGACCAGCTGCGCGCCGACCACCTCGGATTCGGCGGCAACACCGTCGTGCACACCCCGCACCTCGATGCCCTCGCCGCGCGCGGTGTGGTGTTCGGGAACGCGACAGCGGCCAACCCGACGTGCATGCCCAACCGTGCCTCGCTCGCGACCGGCCGCTGGCCGTCCGCGCACGGCACGCGCTGCAACGGCATCCCGCTCGACCCCGACTCCCGCACGCTCATGCGCTCGCTCGCCCAGTGCGGGTACCGCACCATCGGTGTCGGCAAGCTCCACCACCAGAACATGGGCTGGGACTTCGAACCCGAGCAGCAGGCCGAGATCCACGCCACGGCGCGGCTCCTGCTCGACCCGGACGCCCAGGACGCGCGGCCACGAGGGGGAGGAACGGGGTGGGACCGCTGGGAGGACCGCACGGCCCACGAGGAACGCTTCATCCCTCTGCCGCCTGACTACTACGGCTACCAGCACGTCGACCTCGTCGTCGGCCACGGCGACCACCCCGGCGGACACTACCTGCACTGGGCCCGCGAAAGGGGCCTCGACCCCGACGCCGTCGGCGGCCGCGAGCATTCGGACGCCGCCTACAGCGGCTGGGACCAGGTCTACCGGACGGCGGTCCCCGCACAGCTGCATCCGAGCGCCTACATCGCCGAGAAGGCCATCGAGCACCTCAAGGACGCCGCGGGGCAGGACGCACCCTTCTTCCTGTTCGTCTCGTTCCCGGACCCACACCACCCGTTTTCGCCGCCGAAGGGCTACGACGCGCTCTACCGCCCCGAGGACATCCCGCTCCCTTTGGGCTTCGACCAGGACCACACCCGCTCCCCGCAGCACATCCGCCACATGATGGCGCGCCGCGGCCAGCCTGGGAGCGACCCGACCATGACCTGGGCTGCCACCGCCGAGCAGTACCGGCACGCTGCCGCGGCCCAATACGGGCTCATCACCCTCATGGACGAGCAGATCGGGCGGATCCTGGCCGAGCTCGAGGCGCAAGGACTCGCCGAGGACACCATCGTGGTCTTCACCGGAGACCACGGCGACCTCTTCGGCGACCACGGGCTCATGCTCAAGCACTTCAGCCACTACCGAGCCGTGACCAACGTCCCCCTCGTGGTCGCCGTGCCCGGGACCGCCCCGCGCCGAACCGAGGCGCTCGTCTCCAGCCCCGACCTCGTCCCGACACTCATGGAGCTCACCGGCGCCGCCCCGTTCCGCGGGATCCAAGGCCGGTCCTTCCTCCCGGTCCTCGGAGGGACGACCGAGTCCCACCGGACTGCACTCCTCGTCGAAGAGGACCAGCCCTTCGGACTCCCCGGGCTCCCCGGGCCGGTCCGGATGCGCACCGTCATCACCGCGGAGGGCCGGCTCACGCGCTACTTCGGGGCCCGGGAGGCCGAGCTCTACGACCACACCTCCGACCCCGGCGAGCTCGACAACCTCGCCGGACGACCCGACCACCGGGCACTCGAGCGGCGCCTCACCGAAGCGCTCCTGGTCGAGATGGCAAGCCTCGCCGACGAGGGCACTGCGCCAA
>NZ_JBKZWT010000163.1:0-8130 GCF_047759905.1 Sinomonas sp. G460-2
CCGGATCGGCCGGGAAGCCCGACTTCACGGCTTCCATCGGCACGAGGTCCGCCGCGAGCCGGACCGTGACCTCGGCCGTGACGGGCCCGCCCGTCGCGCACGAGAACTCGATCTCCTCCTGCATCGACCCCGCCTCGACGCGGCGCGTCCGAGTGAGCCGCGTGGTCGGATCGGCGCCCGGGCCGTCGACGTTGCGCGGGAGCCCCACGAGCACGAGCGCGGCGCCGTCGTGCCACGATCCGGCCGGCTCGGGCTCCTTGCCGGCCACCTCGAGCACCGCCTCGCTCAGCACGCGCACGTCGGAATGCATGACGCCCTGGACGGTCGCCTGGCCCGAATCGCCGGCGCGGATCTGCCCATCGCGATCCGACCACGCCTGGGTCGGCGCGCGGAACACGAGCTCGAGATCGTGGAGGAAAGGCTGGAGCTTCTCTGGCATGGGATTCGGATCGCTTCCTGTGAGGTGCTTGACACGTTCGGGCCCTGTAGTCAATTCTGGAGACATCCCCGGATTTGATCAATCAAATAACTACGAACCACCCTAGTTGATCGATCAAAGCCGCGAAAGGCTTCACGACGGAGAGGAGCGGCAATGGTTGAGGGCAGTGCGCACACCCCCGTGACTACCCCGCGACCCACCGTCTCAAGCGTCGCGGCGCAGGCCGGGGTCTCACGCCAGACTGTCTCCAACGCGCTCAACAACCCCGAACGGCTCCAGCCTGAGACGCTCAAGCGAGTGCTCGCGGCGATCGAGGAGACCGGCTACGTGCGCAGCGCCGCGGCCCGGCAGATGCGCACGGCCCGATCGGGCGTCCTGGCCTACCGGCTGGACCCCGTGCGGGACGGGATCGGCGGCGTGGTGCTCGACGGCTTCCTGCACGCCCTCACAGCACAGGCCGAGAAGCAGGACTACCGCGTCATGCTCTACACGGCCGAATCCGACCAGGACGAGCTCCGCCAGTTCTCCGTCCTCACCCAGGCGCGCGCCGCGGACGCGTTCGTGCTCGTCGGCACGCACCCCAACGACAGCAGATATCGCTGGCTCTCCGGCCACGGGGTTCCGTTCTCCGTGTTCGGCCGCCCGTGGCCCGCCCGCGGAGGCGCGTCGGAACCGGCCCACGCATGGATCGACGTCGACGGCGCTGCGGGAACCGCGCGGGCCACGCGGCACCTCCTCGAGCTCGGCCACCGCAGCATCGCGTTCGTGGGCTGGCCCAAGGGCTCGGGCACGGGTGACGAGCGCCGCCGCGGCTGGGAGGAGGCCATGGCCGGCGCTGGCGTCCCCCCGCGTCAGCGCCGGTCCTTGGATTCTTCGCAGCAGGACGGCATCCTCACAGGCGCCGAGGCAACCACGCGGCTCCTCGGGGCCGGCGCGACGGCGTTCGTGTGCGCGTCCGACTCGCTCGCCGTGGGCGCCTTCGGCGCGGTCCAGGCGGCAGGTGCCCGGGCCGCCGTCGTCGGCTTCGACGACAGCCCCACCGCGGCAGCGCTCGGCATCAGCTCGGTGCGCCAGCCGCTCGAGGACGCGGCCCAGTGGGCGCTCAAGAGCGTCCTCTCGCAGCTCGACGGGCGCCGGCAGGCCCCCGACGACTCAACTCTTCTCATTCCCGAGCTCGTAGTTCGCACGAGCTCGTTGCCCACCCCGGGCAGCACCTCACCCTGAAAAGAACACCTCACCCTGAAAGAAATGGAGCACGAATGAACATCACCAGGAGGGCAAGCATCGCTGCGGCCGCCGCGTTCGCCGCCGCGCTCGCACTCTCGGCCTGCGGCGGCGGGAACGCCGGCTCGACGTCGTCCTCGTCGGCGGCGGCCGGTGCCGACAACCACCAGCCGCTCACCATCCTCATCGGCTCCTCGGGCGACGCCGAGACGACCGCGGTCAAGGCCGCCGTCGCGGCGTGGGCCAAGCAGTCCGGCACCACGGCCACGGTCAACGTGGCCTCCGACCTGAGCCAGCAGCTCTCACAGGGCTTCTCGGGCGGCAACCCGCCGGACCTCTTCTACGTCACGAACGACACGATCGCCACGTACGCCGGCAACGGTTCGCTCGAGCCATACGTCGACCAGATGAAGAACAAGGACAGCTTCTACCCGTCCCTCGTGAAGGCGTTCACCGTCAACGGCAAGGCCTACGCCGCCCCGAAGGACTTCTCAACGCTCAGCCTCATCATCAACACGGACATGTGGAAGGCCGCGGGCCTCACCGACTCGGACGTCCCGAAGACGTGGGATCAGCTTGAGGCGGTCTCGAAGAAGCTGACCACGCCGCAGCACGTGGGCCTCTCGGTGTCCGGGCAGTTCGAGCGGCTCGGCGCGTTCATGGCGCAGGCCGGCGGCTGGCTCGTGGACGACAGTGGCAAGGCCGCTGCGAACTCGAGCGCGAACGTCCAGGCCCTCACGTACGCCAAGAAGCTGCTCGGCGAGGGCGCGATGAAGTTCTCGTCGCAGGTCGGCGCGGGCTGGGGCGGCGAGGCGTTCGGCACCCAGAAGGCCGCGATGACCATCGAGGGCAACTGGATCTCCGGCGCCATGACGAAGGACTACTCGTCCGTCAAGTACAAGGCGGTCGCGCTCCCGGCCGGCCCCAAGGGACAGGGCACCATCCAGTACGACGGCGGGTGGGGCATGGCCTCGCAGTCGAAGAACAAGGGCGGCGCGCTCGACCTCGTCACGTACCTCACGCAGCCCGAGCAGCAGATGGGCTTCGCGAAGGCGTTCGGCGTCATGCCGTCGGTCCAGTCGGTCGCCGACCAGTGGAAGACGGCCTTCCCGGATCAGACCGCGTTCCTCGACGGCGCGGCGTCGTCGAAGTCGATCCCGAGCGTCGCGGGCATCAGCGACGTCATCAAGGACTTCGACTCGCAGCTCGACGCCCTGGCCACCACGGACCCGAAGTCGATCCTCGACAAGGTCCAGAACAACCTCTCGGGCCTCCCGGGCCTCTCGTAGCCCCCGGCCCTCCTAGGAGATCCTCATGACGAGCGCGCTGCGGCCACCCCCGGCCACAGCCCGTCCGCGCCGTCGCGGCCCCGGCATCCGGGGCCGCGACGGGATCGCGGGCTGGCTCTTCACCGCCCCCATCCTCATAGTCCTCGGGCTCTTCCTCGTGCTGCCGATCCTCCTCGCGGCGTGGGTCTCGGTCTCGAACTGGAACGGGCTGGGCAGCCCCTTCTCCTCGGGCGTCAAGTTCGTGGGCGGCGACAACTATTCGGCCCTCCTCGCGAAGCCCGGCCTCGCGCAGACGGACTTCGGCACCTCGCTGCGGAACAACGCGTGGTACGTGGTGCTGGTGGTGCCGGTCCAGACGGCCATCTCGCTCTTCCTCGCGATCCTCGTGAACCGCCGCTTCCTCACGGGGCGCGGCGTGTTCCGCACCGCGTTCTATTTCCCGTCCGTGACGTCCTCGGTGGCGATCACGGTCATCTTCCTGTTCCTGTTCTCCGCGAGCGGCGCGGTCAACGGCGTGGTCCAGGCGCTCGGCGGGTCCGGGACCGGCTGGTTCACCGAGACCCGCGGCGTGGTGCGGGTGATCCTCGAGGCGCTCGGCGTCCACGCGCCGTCGGGCACGGGCTTCCTGGGCCTCACCTGGTTTGACTGGGTCTCCGGGCCGAGCCCCGCGATGCTCGTGTTCATCATCATGGCGATCTTCACGACGTCCGGCACGTTCATGCTCATCTACCTCGCGGCGCTCCAGCAGATCGCGCAGGACATCGAGGAGGCCACGCTCGTGGACGGCGCCAACGCGTGGCAGCGCTTCTGGTACGTCACGCTGCCCATGCTCCGGCCCACCACGTTCACGGTCGTGACGCTCGGACTCATCGGCACGTGGCAGATCTTCGACCAGATCTACGTCGGGTCGAAGGGCGGTCCCGCCAAGACGACTCTCACGCCCGCGTTCCTCTCCTATTCCCAATCGTTCATCAACAACGCGTGGGGGCGCGGCGCGGCGATCGCGTTCATCCTCTTCGCGATCATCGTGATCTTCACGATCATCCAGCGCGCGCTCCTCGGCGAACGCGACCGCACGCCGAGACGGAGGCGGACCCGTGGCTGACGAACTCAGGCTCTCCCCCGCCGGCCCGGCGGGCGGCTCAGGCCAACAGACGACGGCGCCCGCCCACCCAGGCAAGCACCGCGCCGGCGAGCCCGGGGCAGCTGAGGGGGCTCCGCCGTCGTCCGATCTCCGCCCTACCGCGCGGCGGCGACGCCCGCTCCGGGGCGGGACGGTCGGGACGTACGCGCTGCTCGTGCTGCTCGCGCTCGTGTACATCTACCCGTTCATCGTCTCCCTCGCGAACTCGTTCAAGACGGACACCGACGCCGCGAACAACCCCGTCTCGCTCGTCCCGCAGACCTTCACGACCGCCGCGTACCAGCGGCTCTTCGAGACGGACCTGCCGCTGTGGCTCGGCAACACGGTCGTCGTGACGGTGATCGTCACGGCGGGGCGCGTCCTGTTCGACTCCATGGCCGGCTACGCGCTCTCGCGGCTGCCGTTCAAGGGCCGGAACGTGGTCTTTGCGGCCCTCATCGCGGTCATGGCCGTGCCGCCCGTCGTGCTGCTCATCCCGAAATTCCTCGTGATCAAGGAACTCGGGATGTACGACTCGTACTCGGGCATGATCATCCCGATGCTCGCCGACGCGGCCGGGGTATTCATCATGCGCAACTTCTTCGAGTCGGTCTCCCCCTCGATCGAGGAGGCCGCGAAGATCGACGGCGCGGGCGTGTTCCGCCGCTTCTGGTCGGTGGTGCTGCCGATGTCCCGCTCGGCGCTCATCACGCTGTTCATCCTCTCGTTCCAGGCCTCGTGGAACGAGCTCCCGCAGATGATCATCTCGACGCAGAGCCCGGACCTGTTCACCCTCACGAAGGGCACGGCTCAGCTCGCCTCGGGCGCCCTCAGTGCGGGCTCGCAGTTCCCCATCAAACTCGCGGCGGCGACGCTCATGACGATCCCCGTCGCCGTCCTGTTCTTCATTTTCCAACGCCGGATCATGAACACGACCGCGGGCGCCACCAAGGAGTAGGCGTCCCGCCCGCAGACGCATGCTTTCGCAGAAAGGAGGTTGGTGCACGGCGAAGGCTCGGGGCTGCCGCTGGGGGCAGCCCCGCGCCGACGCCGCGCCCGGATCCACCGATCCGTTCCACAAGCCCATGCCGCCGTCCATTCCGCCGGCTCGTTCCGCCGGCCCATTTCACCGTCCGTTCCCCGAACTCGCCCCATCTCGCACCCCCTCAACGCACCCGAATCCGCCCCGCGCCCGGCGCGAGGCACCCTCCCCCAGACAGAAAGACGATGATGGATCCAGCAGCGGGGCAGACAGCCTCATACCCCAGTCCCCTCCCCCTCAGCCTCCGCAGGGTTCGCACTGATGACTTCGCCCGCATCTACGGCCTCTCGACGATCGTCCCGCCGGCTTTGGCGCAGGCCGTTGCCAACGGGACGGCCTCGGCAGCCCTCGACGCGGCCGAACAGGGCACCCAGCACTTCCACGAGGTGCTCGCCTCTGCGCATGCCCGCGGGTACTCGGCGGCCGTCAACGCGGTCTCGTCCGTGCTGATCGCCACGGATGTCAGGGGCCGGCACGCCGTCCTCGTCGCCGAACCCGCGGTCGAGGCCTTCCGCCAACCCGGGACCTTCTCCGGCCACCTGCAGCTCGAGCGCCTGACCCTGGTCTTCGCCGCCCAGATCACCTCGATCACGGCCCCCGAATCCTCGGAGCTCGGCACCGCGCTCCTCCACGCCGCGGCCGATCTGTACAGCCGCGCCGGCTTCGCCATCCTGTACGGAACCGCCGCCGCGCCGGCAGGGTCCCTCCCCCCGGCTCCCTTCCGGGCCACTGGGGCGGGCAGGGCGTTGTGCCTGGACCCCGCGTTCCTCAAGAACTCCATTGGGCTGGCCACGGTGGTCCCCGCGCCGGGGACGCTCATCTATTACGCGGACCTCCAGGGGCAGGCCGGAGCCGACTGGGAATACCCCCTCAACCCCGACGAGAACCGTCCCTTCACCGAGCGCGCCGACGAGCCGGACCTGCACATCCATCGCGCTCCCGGCGTGGCCTTCGGCGGCTGACCCACCCGTCTCGGGGTACAGCTAACCCGCCCAACACCCGTCTCAGGTCCGGCTATTGGGCGGGCAGCGGAAGGACGGTTCAGCTCACCGTGCGAACGGTCCAGAAGTCGCTCGAGAGTCCCGTTGACAGCAGGTACTGGTACGGCAGGGTGAAGTACCCCGCCTGGCCCCAGCCCGTGCCCCACGAGTTCCGCACGCGGAAGCGCTGGCTTGTGTTGTCGTAGCCCACGGCGACGACGGCGTGCCCGCCGAGGACCTGTTCGTTCGGGGCCGGCATGGGGGCGATCCCGCTCTGCGCGACCTGCTGGCTCTCGAAGGACTCGTAGACCGTGAAGCCGAACACGAACGGGTAGCCCGCCGCGAGGCAGCCCTGCATCTGCTGGAGGGTCCGCGAGACGCGCTGATACGCGACGGCGCGGTGCTGCTTGGCGTCGATGTAGCACTGCTGGGTCGGCTGGACGGCGAACTGCGCGATGACGTACGGCCACTCGGTCTCGGGGCACGCGCCCTGAGCGCCGACCGACTTGATGCCGTCGCGGATCTGGGCGCCGGAATCGCTCGCGACCGTGCCCTCCATGACCCGCTCGTTGTAGTAGATGAAGAGCCGAGACGGGGTCGCGTACCCAGTGATGCCCTGCTTGTCGGCGTCGAACTCGAGCGCCGCCGCGATCGCGTTCGCGGTGCACGAGCCGAGCTGGCCCTGGTCGTAGACGGGCGGGCACTGTGCCGTGAGATCGGCCGACGGCGGGAGGGCGCCGAGCACGGCGGGTGGCGCGGCGAAGAGGTGGTCGCGCTGGTCCGGGACGTCCGGGACCCAGCCGTAGGAGTGGTTGGTGCGGGGGGAGGATTCGGTGGTCATGGGGGAAGACCTTTCGCACGGCGGCCGCAGCCGCCCGAGCTGATGCGAGACCGCGGGTGGCGGGGGGCGCCTCCAGCCGGGCGCACAGCGTGCTGCTGGAGCGCCCGGCTGGTGCCTCCGGCCTGAATGCTGGGGGTCTTCAGGCCGGACAGATGAATTTGTCCTTCGATTTTATTAATCCCGCGATGCCCCTGTCAAGAGCTCGACGCGCGGAGTCAGGAGCGCGTCATCGCTCGCGCAGCGCGGCCGCGACTCCGTCAATGCCGGCCGCCATGATGTCGGGGACCGAGAAGTACGAAGGGTACGCCGCCCCGCCGCGCTCAACCCACGCGGTCTGCAGTCCGGCGCGCGCGGCGCCGTGGATATCCCACGGGTGGACGGCGATGAGCAGCATCTCCTCAACCGGCACTCCGCAGACGTCCGCGGCGTAGCGATACGCCGACGCGGCTGGCTTCCATGCGGGGGCGTCCTCGACCGTGAGAAGGGCCTCGAAGCAGTCACGGATCCCCGCGCCCTCGAACAGCCGTTCCGCGACCGCCGTCGCGCCGTTTGTGAGCGTCACGAGGCGATACCCGTCGTCGCGCAGCGCCCGAACGCCGCCCGCCACATCCGCGTGGACGCCGAGATCGAGCATGCCGGACATGATGTACGGCACCGCCTCGTCAAGTCCGCGGTCCAGGTTGATGCCCCGCAGCACCCCGCGCAGCACCTCGGCGCCCACCTCGGCGAACGAGGGGTTGTCCCCCGCCGCCGTCAGCGCGAAGCCGTCGCGCAGGAGCGCCGCGAACCAGAGTTTCGCGAGCCCCGCGGGCGCGCCGACGTCCGCGAAGCGCTGGCCCATGGGGCCCATGTTGGAGAGGGTCTCGTTGACGTCGAAGACGATGACTTCTGGCCGATTCGGCATGGCTTCTCCTGACTCTTGCCCGGCTTGGCTTCGGCTGGCGGAGCGTGCGCGCCCATCGTAGCCCCGAGCCGGGGCCTGGGTGCGTTCCATCGAGTACGCGTACTGGGCGGCACCGGGCCGCCGGTCGGCGTGTCCTACGGCGTGTCGTCGCTCAGGGATCGCTCGAGACCGGAAACGCGTACGCGTTGGCACGCAACGCAGCCCAACAGGGGCCTAGGGCGTGAGGCGCGCCGCCCGGATCGCTGCGGCGAGCTCCGCCGACGCGCCCGGGTACGGCCCGCGGCCCCA
>NZ_JBKZWT010000164.1:0-8126 GCF_047759905.1 Sinomonas sp. G460-2
GCGAGCACGCCGACTACGCGGGCGACGCCGTCGACATCGGCCTCCTCGGGCACGGCACGAGCGTGTCGCTGTCCTCGCCGTGGGACGCGGTGTGGAGCGAGAGGCTGCGCAAGGTTGTGGTGGCCATGGCCGGAACCCACCAGATTTTCACCTTTGACCCCGTCACCAACGAGGTCGCGATCCTTGCGGGCTCGGGGCTTGAGGGACTCCTCGACGGCCCGGGCCCCGAGGCGTGGTTCGCGCAGCCCTCGGGCCTCGCGATCGACGCCGATGGCAACGTGTGGGTCGCGGATTCGGAGACGTCGGCTCTGCGGAAGCTCGTGCTCGGGGAGACGGGCCCGAACGGCCGGGGCGCGAGCCCCGCGAACGGCGTTCGCGTCGAGACCGCCGTGGGCAAGGGGCTCTTCGACTTCGGTTTCCGCGACGGCGCCGCGGGCCAGGCCCGCCTCCAGCACCCGCTTGGCGTCGCCGTCCTGCCCGACGGTTCCGTCGCCGTCGCGGACACGTACAACGGTGCGGTGCGCCGCTACGATCCCGCCGCCCAGGCCGTGTCGACGTTGGCGAGGGGCCTCGCGGAGCCGAGCGACGTCGTCGTCATCCAGCCGTCGGGCGAGGGCGAGCCGCGCCTCCTGGTGACCGAGTCCAACCGCCATGAGCTGGCCTTGATCTCCATCCCGAAGGACGCGCAGCAGGTCGACGAGGGCGCAAGCCAGACCCAGCGGCCTGCCTCGGCCCTCGCGCCCGGCGCGCTCGCACTCACGGTGCGCTTCAAGGCGCCCACAGGCCAGAAGCTCGACAACCGCTGGGGCGACCCGACGCAGCTCAAGATCTCGTCGACTCCGCCGGAGTTTCTCAGCTCAGGCGGCGGGACGTCGCAGGGCCTGACGAGGACGATCACCCTGAACCCCGAGGTCGCCGAGGGCGTCCTGCACATCACCGCCCGCGCGGCGGCGTGCGACGGCGCGCCGGGCGAGGAGATCCCTGACCACGCCGCGTGCCACCTGTACCAGCAGGACTGGGGCATTCCGGTGGTGCTCCGCGAGGGCGCCGAGTCGGTCCTCACGCTCGACCTCCGCGGGATGGACTGACACCGGGGATTCCGACCGTGATTGGCGCGGACGACGGCGGGATCCCCGGCGTGTCCTGCCGCGACACGGTTCGTGGGGCGTGAGTCCTGGTCGGAATCCGCGGCGTTTCCCCCGGAGTCGGGCGCGGCGAGCCAGCTACTAGGATTACGGCCATGGTCCCCCGCAAGCCAAAAGGTTTCGCCACGCCCACTATGAAGGACGTGGGCGTGCTGGCGGGCGTGTCGCAAAGCACGGTTTCCCTGGTGGTGAACCAGACGGGGAAGATTCCGCCGGAAACCGAGCTACGCGTCCGGGAGGCCATCCGCCAGCTCGGCTACCGCCCGAACGAGACCGCGCGCAACCTTCGGCTCCAGCGGAGCCGGACGATCGGCCTCGTCACCGACCGGATCGCGTCGTCGCCGTACGCCGGCAAGGTGCTCCGCGGGGCCGAGGAGTATGCGTGGGAGCGGGACTACCTGCTCCTCCTCGTGGATGCGAAGCAGGACACGAACATCGAGGCGGCGGCCGTGGACACCCTGCTCGCCCGCCAGGTCGACGGGCTCCTCTACGCCGCGATGTCGTGGCACGAGGTGGATACCCCTGAGAGCTTCTCCTCGCTCCCGTCCCTCCTCATCAACGCGTGGCACTCGCCGCGACGGGCCGTGCCCGCCGTCGTGCCGGACGAGGTGGGAGGAGGGCGGCTCGCCGCGAGCGCCGCCCTCGAGATGGGCCACCGGCGCATCGCGTACCTCGGCGGACCGGCTGACGATCCCGCGCGCATCGAGCGCGAACGGGGATTCCGCGAGGAACTCGCCGCACGGAACGTTCCCGTCAACGAGGAGTGGATCTATACGGGCAACTACCAGATGAAATCGGCCTACGCCCTCACGCACAGCATCCTCGACGCGGGCGAGGACATCACGGCCCTCGTCTGCGGGAACGACCGGATGGCCGCAGGGGCGCTCCTCGCCGCCCTCGAGCGCGGGCTCCGGGTTCCCGAGGACCTCTCCCTCGTGGGCTACGACGACCAGGAGGAGTTCGCCGACGAGGTCACGCCGGCGCTCACGACCGTCACAATTCCCCACTACGAGATGGGGCGCGTCGCGGCCGAACAGCTCCTTGAGGCACTCGAAAACGGCGAGACTCCAACGGGGGCAACGGTCCCCAGCGAGCTGATTCGGCGCGACTCGATCGCGCCCCCGCGCCGCGCCTAGGCGGCTCGCACACCACCGACCTTGACACCGGCTGGGATCTACCTCACACTCGTTCATACGTATTATTCATACGTATGAACAGAGAGGTTCGATATGAGTTCCTTCCTTTCCCAGTCGGTTTCGAGACGCTCCGTCCTCGTCGGGGGAGCGGCCCTTCTCGGCGCCGCGGGCCTGTCCGCGTGCGCGCCCGGCAACGCCGGCTCGGCGTCCGGATCGAAGACCCTGAACGTTGCCTACTTCGGAACGCAGCAGCAGGCGGACAAGACGGCGAAGGTCGCCGATTCGTTCATCAAGGCCAACCCCGGCGTGACGGTCAAATTCAACGGCATCAACGGCACGGACTGGAACGACTTCTTCACCAAGGTCCTGACGCAGATCGCCGCGGGGAACCCGCCGGACATTGTCTCGGTGGCCACCGAGGGCGTGCAGCTGTTCGCCCAGAAGAAGCTCGCCCATCCGCTCGACGACTTCGTCAAGCGTGACAAGGACCAGCTCGCGCCCTACTTCAAGGATGTCCACCCCTCGCTCGTGGAAGCCATGATGTACCAGGGCAACCTGTACGAGCTGCCCACCGACTTCAACGCCGGCAACATGTACTTCAACACGTCGCTCCTGAAGAAGTCCGGCCTCGAGGTGCCCAAGGCGGACTGGACCATGGACGACTTCAAGTCCGTCGCGACGGCCATCAAGAAGAACCCCGATACCGTCCCGTTCGACTGGGTCGTCCGGCTGTGGGGCTCGTGGACCTCGTTCATGTACGCCAACGGCGGCAACCTCGTCACCGAGGGCAAGTACGACGGCGGCGACTGGCTCTGGAGCCAGTTCTACTCGGGCGATCCCGCCGCGCAGGGCCGCAAGGGCGGCTGGAAGTGGGGCGCCCCGACGGCGAACTCCGACGCCGTGGTCGAGTCGCTCGACCTCATGGTCGAGCTCGCGAACAGCGGGCTCTCGGCCAAGCCGGACGTCGGCGGCGGATCGACCCTGCAGGGCCTTTTCTCCAACAACAAGATCGGCATGGCGATCGGCGGAGGCTTCTGGGCCGGCGGCCTGCACAACGCTGGCATGGGCCCCGACACGTTCGACGTGCAGTACTTCCCGAAGTGGAAGGTCCAGCGCCACCTCTTCGGCACCGGCGGCTACGGCATCTTCGAGTCCTCGAAGAACAAGGACCTCGCATGGGAGTTCCTCAAGTCCCTCGTCGAGCCGTCCGCGATCGAAATCCTCACGGCCGGCAACTCGACGACCCCGTCTCGCCGTTCGATGATGACCGCCGAGCGGTACGCGCCGACCGGGCCGAAGAACTGGAACGTGTTCTACGACACGCTGGACAAGCTGCCGAACACGGCGCCGATCCCGGCCCCGCCGTACTACAACGCCATGGCCAACGCGCTCAACCAGCGCACCACCGAGGCGATGTCCTCGGGCAACGCCAAGTCCGCGCTGAACGGGCTGCAGAAGGACCTCGAGACCGCCGCTGCCGCGATCGGAAGCTAGTCATGTCTCTCTCCGCAATCCGAACCGACTCCCCTGGGGCCGTGGGCCCCAGGGGATCGGGGGCCCCGACCCGACGTCGCAACGCGCATCGCGCGCACCGCCGCGAGGCCGCCTTTGGGTGGCTCATGATCGCCCTCTCGGCGCTCACGATCCTCGTGTTCACGGCCGCCCCGATCGTCTTCACGTTCGTGCTCTCGTTCTTCTCGTGGGACATCATCAGCCCGCCGGAGTTCGTGGGCCTCCAGAACTTCGCCCACCTCACCTCCGACACCGCCGTCATCCACTCCTTCGGCGTCACGGCGCTGCTCGCCGTCCTCATCGTGGTGCTGCAGATCGTCATCGGGCTTGCGATGGCCATCCTCGTCCAGCAGCGGGTCTCGACGTGGGCGCGGTCCATCTTCCGCACCGCGTTCTTCCTGCCGCTCCTGGTCTCCGCCGCGTCGATCTCGATCGTCTTCAGCTACCTCTTCGACGACCACTTCGGCGTGATCAACTACTACCTTCAGCTCCTGGGCCTGCCCCAGATGCAATGGCTGAGCTCGCAGGGAGGCGCCACCGCGACGATCGTCATCGTGGCCGTGTGGCAGCAGCTCGGATTCGTGTTCATCCTGTTCGTCGCCGCCCTCGGCTCGCTGCCCAAGGACGTCCTCGAGGCGGTCTCGATCGACGGCTCCGGGCCGATCAGGACGTTCTTCTCGATCAAGCTGCCGCTCATCAGCCCGACGATCTTCTTCGCGTCGGTGATCGGCCTCATCAACGCGATGCAGATCTTCGACCAGCCCTACGTCATGACCAAGGGCGGCCCCGGCGACGCGACCACCACGACCGTCATGCTCATCTACCGCACTGCGTTCCAGAACATCCAGTTCGGCTACGGCTCGGCGATCTCGGTGGTGCTGTTCGTCCTGCTGCTGGCCATCACGGGGCTGCAGTTCTACATCTCCCGGAAGTGGGTGTTCTACTCGTGAGCACAGCACGCACAACCCCCGCCCCCACCGCCCCAACCCGGGCGGCCGGTGCGCCGCAGCTCGGGGTTCCCCACGCCGTCACCCGCAAGGCGTGGCGCGGGCTGGGCCTGATCCTGCTCATCATCATCGCGGCGGCTTTCGTCCTGCCCATCCTGTGGACGGTCTCGACGTCTCTCCGCACCCCCGCGGAGTCGTTCAGCAACCCGCCCCAGTGGATCCCGCTGGCGCCCGTGTGGTCGAACTACTCGGCCGTGTTCGAACAGGTTCCGCTCGCCACGTTCTTCCTCAACAGCGTCATCGTCACCGGCGCGATCGTGGTCCTGCAGCTCATCACCTCGACGATGAGCGGCTACGCGTTCGCGCTCGTGCGCTTCCGCGGCAAGGGGGCCGTCTTCGCGATGGTCCTCGCGACCATGATGGTTCCCGCGCAGACAACGATCATCCCGATCTTCATCCTCATCCGCTACCTCGGGCTCTCGGACAACCTCGCCTCGCTCGTCGTCCCGGCGATCGGCGGCGCCTTCGGAACGTTCCTCATGCGCCAGTACTTCCTCCAGATGCCTGGTGAGCTTGCGGAGGCCGGCCGCGTGGACGGCGCGTCCAACTTCCAGATCTTCTCGAGGATCTACGTTCCGATCGCGCTGCCGCCCATGGCCACGCTCGCCGTCTTGAACTTCTCCGCGTACTGGAACGAGTTCTTCCGGCCGCTCATCTTCCTCCAGTCAACCGACAACTTCACCCTGCCCGTGGGCCTCGTCTCGCTCCAGGGCAACTTCGGCACCGGCAGCATCTCGATCGTCCTGGCGGGCGTCGTCGTCGCCCTCATCCCGAGCATTGCCATCTTCCTGCTCGCCCAGCGGTACTTCGTCGAGGGGATCACCGCGGGCTCGTTCCGCTGAGACCCGAAAGCCCCCGGCGAGGATCTGACCACACGTGAAAGAAGACCATGACCCAAGACCAAACGGCAGCATCCTTCGCCGCCGAGGCCTACCGCCCCCGCATGCACTACACCGCTGCCGACACGTGGATCAATGATCCGAACGGGCTCGTCTACGCGGACGGCGTCTATCACCTCTTCTTCCAGAACAATCCGTACGGCACCGATCACGAGAACATGTCGTGGGGACACGCGGTCTCGCCGGATCTGATTCGCTGGCGGGACCGCCCCGTGGCGATCCTGTGCGACGAGAACGAGGCGATCTTCTCGGGCAGTGCGGTCGTCGACCACGGGAACACGGGCGGCTTTGGCGAGCCAGGCAGCGTGCCGCTCGTGGCGATCTATACGAGCCACTACACGGACGGTTCGCCGTCCGCCGGCATCGAGGCGCAGTCCCTCGCGTACAGCGTGGACGGCGGCGAGACCTGGCGAAAGCACGAGGGCAACCCGGTCCTGGACCGCGGTTCGTCCGACTTCCGCGATCCGAAGGTCTTCCGCTACTCGAGCGCGTCCGGCGGGTACTGGGTCATGGTGGCCGTTGAGGCCGTCGATCGAAAAGTCGTCCTCTACCGCTCCGACAACCTCAAGGACTGGACGTATCTGAGCGAGTTCACCTCGTCGGCGCCCGTGGGCAAGATCTGGGAATGCCCAGACCTGTTCCCGCTGCCCGTCGACGGCGATTCGGATCACATGAAGTGGGTCCTGATCGTCAACATCAACCTCGAGCCGGGCGAGCGCGGATCCGAGGGGCTCTTCTTCGTGGGCGACTTCGACGGCGTCACCTTCACGGCCCTCGGTGGCCGGGAATCCTTCCACTCCGGCCAGCCCGAATGGGAGCGGCTGGACTACGGCCGGGATTTCTACGCCACGGTCTCCTTCAACGACGCGCCGGAAGGCCGCCGGGTCCTCATCGGCTGGATGAGCAACTGGGAGTACGCCCGGACGCTTCCCACGTTCCCGTGGCGCGGCGCCATGACCCTTCCGCGGGAGGCCAGCCTGCATACCGCCGACGGCCGGATCGTCCTGCGTCAACGTGCCGTCGCCGGGCTCGCGCCCGCCGGCCCGGTCCGCTCCCGCGGCCTCACCGACATCCCCGCGGGCACGCACCCGCTCGGACTCGCCTGGGGCGAGGAGCCGTGCCTCATCGAGGCAACGTTCGACGTCGGGACCTCGTCTGAGTTCGGCATCCTCCTTCGGGAGGGGGGCGCCGAGGCAACTCGGATCGCGTACGACACGGAGCGCGGGGCGCTCGTCGTGGACCGCACGGCCTCGGGGCGCGCGGACCTCGGCCCGGCGTTTGCCTCGAAGGAGACGGCCCCGGTCGAACTCGTCGGAGGGCGCCTTGCGCTGCAGGTCTACGTCGACGCCTCGTCCGTCGAGGTTTTCGCGCAGGGCGGCCGTGTGACGATCACTGACCTGATCTACCCCGACCCCTCGAGTACCGGGATCTCGCTCCACTCAGCGGGCGGAACAGCCCAGCTCATCAGCTTGACGCTGACCCCGCTCGAGGATGCCCCGATCGAGCGAACGGACGCCGAGCCTCAAGACGGCGGGCCCCAAAGCGGCGAGCCTCAAGACGGCGAGCTTCAGGACGGCGAGCTTCAGGACGGCGAGCCTCAAGACCGCGAGCCCCAGGACGGCGAGCCTGAAGACGGCGGACGCAGAGGCAGGGAATCCCGGCGGCGCCTCAGCCGATCACGGGCGTCAGCGTGATCGTGGACCCGGAGACGTCCATCTTCATGGTGAACGTGAAGCCGCGGTCCACCGCGAGCTGACTCTGCCGTCCCGTGAACAGGTCGATCTGCTGCGCCGCGAGGTGGGCCTTTCCGGTGAGCGGGGCGACGATCCACTGGCCGTTGTAGGGGGTCACGCTCGCCTTCGGGTAGTCCGTGATGCCCCACGCGATCGAGCCGTCCACGATCCGATTGCCGGTCGCGTAGGAGAAGGGGCACCCCGGCTGGAGCTGCTGCTTCGACGAGGCGGTCTTGGCGCAGTCGTCGAGGAACTCCTTCGCCTTCGCCTCGATCGCGCCCGTGAGGGCGGGCGTGGCCTTCGTCTCGAGGGGGAGTTGCGCCTGGCTGTTGCGTTGCGAGGCTACGGCGGTCTTGGCGTCGGCGGCGAAGTACTGGCCGGCAAGCGAACCGACGTAGCTGCCTGGGTAGAACACGGGGAACGAGTTGTGCCCAGCGGGCATGTTCACCGGGGTGCCGTTGAGGGTCGCGCGCGTCGAGTTGACCACCGAGGCCTCGACGGTGGGGAGCGGCGCGGGCACGATGCTCCACTGCGGGAAGAACAGCCAGTCCGTGCCCGTCTGCTCGACGATGAAGTCGCTCGTGTAGTTCGCGCCGCCGGTTGTGAACGTGACCGGAACGTCCTCGCGGCCGTCCGCCGCGGCCTTCGGTTCGCCGACCTTGAGGTTCTGCACGCGGGACATCGAGTCGCGCAG
>NZ_JBKZWT010000165.1:0-8059 GCF_047759905.1 Sinomonas sp. G460-2
CGGCCTGGGACGGCGGGGAGGACCTCCCGGTCTCGGCCTCGCGCTTCGGCTCCGCCGGTGTCCTGCCGATCTCGTGGGCGTACGTCAAGCTCATGGGCGGGGACGGCCTCACCGAGGCCACGAAGTCTGCGCTGCTGGCCGCGAACTACATCGCGAAGCGCCTCGACGCGCACTTCCCGGTCCTCTACACGGGCGAGGGTGGGCTCGTCGCGCACGAGTGCATCCTCGACCTGCGCGAGCTCACGGCCAAGACCGGCGTGACAGCGGAGGACGTCGCGAAGCGCCTCATCGACTTCGGCTTCCACGCCCCGACGCTCGCCTTCCCGGTCGCGGGCACGCTCATGGTCGAGCCGACCGAGTCGGAGGACCTAGGCGAGATCGATCGGTTCATCGACGCGATGATCGCGGTCCGCGCCGAGATCGACCAGGTCGCGCACGGCGACTTCGCCGTCGCGGACTCGCCGCTGCGCCGCGCGCCGCACACCGCCGCCGCTGTGGTGAGCAGCGAATGGGACCGCCCGTACACCCGCGAGCAGGGCGCGTTCCCCGGGAAGACCCCGAGCCAGGACAAGTACTTCGCCCCCGTGGGCCGCATCGACGGGGCAGCGGGCGACCGCAATCTCGTGTGCGCGTGCCCTCCCCTCGAGGCGTTCGAGGACGCGCACTGAGCGCGGCCAGGACAGAAACGGAGACTTCGATGACCATTGACACGACCGCCACGCCCAACACCGCGCCCAACGCAGAGAAGCGCACGGCCCTCTACGCCGAGCACGAGGCCCTCGGCGCGAGCTTCACCGACTTCGGCGGCTGGCAGATGCCGCTCAAGTACGGTTCCGAGCTCGCCGAGCACCGCGCCGTCCGCGAGGCCGCGGGCCTCTTCGACCTCTCCCACATGGGCGAGGTCTGGGCCACGGGCCCGGATGCGGGTGCGTTCCTCGACTATGCGCTCGTGGGCAAGCTCTCCACGATCGCGGTCGGCAAGGCCAAGTACTCGCTCATCTGCGCCGAGGACGGCGGCATCATCGACGACCTCATCGTCTACCGCGTCGCGGAGGAGGGCTTCCTCGTGGTCCCCAACGCGGGCAACGCGCCAACCGTCGCGGCCGAGTTCGAGGCGCGCCTCGCGGCGTTCGCGGCCAGTCTGGGGGCCGATGCGGGCGTGACGCTCCGCGACGCGAGCGCCGAGACTTCGCTCATCGCCGTGCAGGGTCCGAACGCGGAGAGCATCCTCCTCGCGCTCGTGCCCGCCGAGCGCGCCGAGGCCGTGACCGGCCTCAAGTACTACGCCGCGATCGAGGTCGAGGTTGCAGGGGTTCCGGTCCTTCTAGCACGCACGGGCTACACGGGCGAGGACGGCTTCGAGCTCTTCGTCGCGAACGGCCGCGCCGCCGAGCTATGGGCCGCCATCCGCGCCGCGGGGGAGGGCCGCGATCTCGTGCCGTGCGGCCTCGCCTCGCGCGACTCGCTGCGCCTCGAGGCCGGCATGCCGCTGTACGGCAACGAGCTTTCGCGCGACGTGACCCCGTTCGAGGCGGGCTTGGGCGGCGTCGTCGCCTTGAAGTCGAAGGACGGCGACTTCGTGGGCGGCACTGCGCTGCAAAGAGCGGCGCGGGTGGGTGAGTCAGTCGACGGCGCCGGCACCACGAGCGGCAAGCGCTTGGTGGGCCTTCGCGGCCTCGGGCGACGTGCCGGGCGCTCGCACTACCCGGTCCTCAAGGACGGCCAGGCCATCGGCGAGGTGACCTCGGGTCAGCCGAGCCCGACGCTCGGTTACCCCATCGCGCTCGCGTACGTCGCCGTCGAACATTCCGCCGTGGGCACCCGGCTCGACGTCGACCTCCGCGGCAAGGCCGAGCCGTTCGAGGTTGTAGCACTCCCGTTCTACAAGCGCGCGAAGTAGTACCTTCACACCCACCCCCAACCCGAACCTGCGGCGCAGATGCCGCGGTAGCCGTTGAGCTGAGGAGAGTAAACCCATGAGCAAAGTCCAGACCGGCCTTCGCTACTCGGAGGAGCACGAGTGGCTCGACGTCGAGCAGAGCCCCGCGAAGGTCGGCGTGTCCGCCGTCGCCGCTGACGCTCTCGGCGACGTCGTCTACCTCGACCTGCCCGAAGTCGGCAGCGAGATCACCGCTGGCGCGACGTGCGGCGAGATCGAGTCCACGAAGAGCGTCTCCGACCTCTACGCCCCCGTGACCGGGACCGTCGTCGAGGTGAACCAGGAGGCGATCGACAATCCCGCGCTCGTCAACGAGGACCCGTACGGGGCCGGCTGGCTCTTCACGGTCGAGGTCTCCGCCGAGGGCCCGCTGCTCTCCGCCGAGGAGTACGCGTCGAAGAACGGCGGCGAGCTGTGAGCGCCGGAACGGCGGCTGAGACCGTGCAGTTCGTGCAGGTCCGCTCCGCCTCCCTCGACGCCGACATCGCCGAGCTCGACCCCGAGATCGCCGCGTCGATCGACGCCGAGCTCGGCCGCCAGCGCGGCGGGCTCGAGATGATCGCGTCGGAGAACCACACCGCGGTCGCGGTCATGCAGGCCCAGGGTTCTGTCCTGACCAACAAGTACGCCGAGGGCTATCCGGGCCGGCGCTACTACGGCGGCTGCGAGCACGTCGACGTCATCGAGCGGCTCGCGATCGACCGAGTGAAGGCCCTCTTCGGCGCTGAGTTCGCGAACGTGCAGCCGCACTCGGGCGCGCAGGCGAACGCCTCCGTGATGCACGCGCTCATCAAGCCGGGCGACACGATCATGGGCCTCAACCTCGCCCACGGCGGCCACCTCACGCACGGCATGAAGATCAACTTCTCCGGCAAGCTCTACAACGTCATCCCGTACCAGGTGCGCGAGGACGACCACCGGATAGACATGGCCGAGGTCGAGCGGCTCGCCCTCGAGCACCGCCCGCAGCTCATCGTCGCGGGCTGGTCCGCGTACGCCCGCGAGCTCGACTTCGCCGAGTTCCGCCGGATCGCGGACCAGGTCGGCGCATACCTCATGGTGGACATGGCCCACTTCGCAGGCCTCGTCGCCGCCGGCCTGCACGCGAGCCCTGTCCCGCACGCGCACGTCACGACGTCCACGACGCACAAGACCCTCGCGGGCCCGCGCGGCGGGATCATCCTCACGAACGAGCCGGACATTGCGAAAAAGGTCAATTCAGCCGTGTTCCCGGGCCAGCAGGGCGGCCCGCTCGAGCACGTCATCGCGGGCAAGGCGGTTGCGTTCAAGATCGCAGCCTCGCCGGAGTTCCGCGAGCGGATGGAGCGCGTGCTCTCCGGCGCGAAGATCATCGCCGAGCGGCTCACGGCGGAGGACGTCAAGGCCAAGGGCATCGGCGTCGTCTCCGGCGGCACCGACGTGCACCTCGTGCTCGTGGATCTGCGCAACGCCGAGCTCGACGGCCAGCAGGCCGAGGACCGGCTCGCCGCGATCGACATCACGGTGAACCGCAACGCTGTCCCGTTCGACCCGCGCCCGCCCATGGTCACGTCGGGCCTGCGGATCGGCACGCCAGCGCTCGCGACGCGCGGCTTCGGGGAGGCCGCGTTCCGTGAGGTCGCGGACGTCATTGCGGAGGCCCTCATGGCGGGCCCCGACAGCGATCTCGCGCCGCTCAAGGCCCGCGTCGACGCCCTCGCCGCTGCCCATCAGCTCTACCCGGGCGTGGCCAACCTCGCCTGACCGTTGCGGGGTCCCGTCCCTCGGGTTGCGGGGTCTTTGTCCGAACCTTGGCCCCGCAACCTTGGCCCCCAACCGTGGCCGCGGACCGATAATTGACTAGGGAAGGAATCCCGGCATGGCCGTCGGCGTCTTCGAACTCTTCTCCGTGGGCATTGGCCCCTCGAGCTCCCATACCGTGGGCCCCATGCGGGCCGGCGCGGTGTTCGCGCGCGAGCTGCGCGAGCGCGGCCTCCTCGACGAGGTCGCGGGCCTGCGCGTGGACCTCTACGGCTCGCTCGCCGCGACGGGCCGGGGCCACGGCACGTTCACGGCCGTGCTCCTTGGCCTCGAGGGATTCGAGCCCGAGGAGATCCTCCCGGAGCAGGTCGAGGAGCGCCTCACCGCGATCGCCGAGACCGGCCGGCTCAACCTCGCGGGCGGCCGCGAGCTCGAATACGGCGTCGAGGACATGGTCCTGCACCCGCTCACGGTCCTGCCACGCCACACGAACGGCATGAAGTTCCAGGTCTTCGGCTCACCCGAGGCGAGCAAGGCCGAGGCGGACGACGCCGGCGCGGGCCTGAGCGGGGCAGGCACCTTGGTCGGGGCTCCCCTTCTCCACGAGGCGACGTTCTTCTCTGTGGGCGGCGGCTTCATTGTCCGCGAGGGCGAGGAGGCGAGCGCGCAGAAGGAGCTCGACGAGTCCAAGAAGGAGCTCCCGTTCCCGTTCCGGACGGCCGCGGAACTCCTGGGCCGCTGCGCCTCGAAGGGCCTCTCGATCAGCGACATCATGCTCATCAATGAGAGGGCCTCGCGCACGGAGGACGAGATTCGCGAGGGCCTCCTGCACATCTGGCGGGTCATGGAGGCGTGTGTTGAATCCAGCCTCAAGCGCGAGGGGCTGCTGCCCGGGGGACTCAAGGTCCGCCGTCGTGCGCCCGACTGGCACGAGCGGCTCCTCAAGGAGGACAAGGACCGCGCCCCGATCTACTGGCAGGAATGGGTCAACCTCATCGCGCTCGCGGTCAACGAGGAGAACGCCTCGGGCGGCCGCGTTGTCACGGCCCCCACGAACGGCGCTGCCGGGATCATTCCCGCGGTGCTCTACTACGCGCTCAACTACGCACCCGGCATGGACGGCGCAACGCAGAAGGACAAGGACGACGTGGTCGTGAAGTTCCTCCTCGCCGCCGGTGCCGTCGGGGTCCTCTACAAGGAGGAGGCCTCCATCTCCGGCGCCGAGGTGGGCTGCCAGGGCGAGGTGGGGTCGGCGTCGTCCATGGCGGCCGCGGGCCTCGCCGAGGTCATGGGCGGCACCCCCGCCCAGGTCGAGAACGCGGCCGAGATCGCGATGGAGCACAACCTCGGCCTCACGTGCGATCCGATCGGCGGGCTCGTGCAGGTGCCGTGCATCGAGCGCAACGCGATCGCCGCCGCCAAGGCGATCAACGCCGCGAAGATGGCGCTGTGGGGCGACGGTTCGCACCGCGTCTCGCTCGACGAGGTCATCGTGACCATGCGCGAGACCGGCAAGGACATGAGCAGCAAGTACAAGGAGACCGCGATGGGGGGCCTGGCCGTCAACGTCGTTGAGTGCTGACGGCCCGATCGAGGCCGGCAGCCGATCGGCCGCGGCAGAGCCCGCCCCCTAAGCTGACTAGACTGGTTCCCGGCCCCCGAGACCTCAACGAAGGGATGCAGCCCCCTTGAGCAGCTTCACCGCACGCTTCGCGACCCCGGACGAGATCGAACGCTGGGACGAGCACGTCACCGCGAATCCGAACGGCGGAAACCTGCTCCAGTCGGCGGCGTTCGCGGCCGTCAAGCAGAATTTCGGCTGGGATGTCCGGTACCTCGTCCTCGAGGGCGGTCACGGCCCGAGCTACAACCTCGTGCTCGAGAAGTCGTTCCCCGTCCTGGGCCGACTCTGGTACCTCATCAAGGGTCCGGACGTCGCGTCGATCGACGAGGTTCCACCCGCGCTTGAGGCTGTCAAGAAGTTCGTGGCGAGCGAGCGGCTCCGCGTGTTCGCGATCAAGGTCGAGCCGGACATCGTGGATTCCGAGGAGGCACGCGCGGTGCTCGCGGGCGCGGGGCTCGCGAAGTCGTTCAACCTCCAGCCGAACGATTCGACGGCACTGCTCGACATCAGCCCCGAACCGAATCAGCTCCTGCGCAACCTTCACTCGCGGGGGCGGAACGCCGTGCGCCGCGCCGAGCGCGAGGGCGTCCAGGTCGAGGTGGCAGAGCCGACGCTCGCGAACTACCGGACCATGCATTCGCTCATGACCGGAACGCTCAACACCAAGTCTCGCAACGGCGCCCAGGTGCGCAGCTTCGAGTACTACCGTCAGTTCTGGACCGAGTTCACGTCCCGCGGGCAGGGCCGCCTGTATTTCGTGTACGAAAATGGCCGGCCGTCCGTCGGCGCGTTCGTGATCAACTACGGCCGCAAGGGCACGTACAAGGACGGCGGTTCGCTCCAGAAACGCACCCAATACGGGGACTCGCATCTGGTCCAGTGGACGGCGATCCGGGACGTCAAGGCGCTTGGCTGCACCGAGTACGATTTCTGCGGCACGCCGCCCGCCGCGCAGCTCAAGGACTCCTCGCACCCGTTCCACGGGCTGGGGCTCTTCAAGACCTCCTTCTCGAAGACCGTGACCGACTTCGTGGGGGTGTGGGACTTTCCTGTCGACGCGACTCGCTACACGGCGTGGAACACGGCTGGCGAGCGCGTCGCGCGCCAGCTCTACACCCGCCGCACGGGGCAGCAGTTCTACTGACGCGTAGTTTTACCGACCCGTCCAGCGGGGGAAAGTAGTTAGGCGTGAGAGTCGACAAGCGCGCCGGGAGCGGACCCGAGGAGCGGAAGCCGACGACGGCGGGTGGGCCGCCGCCGTCGGGCGTTCCCGAACAGACGACGGCGGGTGGGCCGCCCAGCGTCGCTGAACAGACGACGGCGGGTGGGCCGCCCAGCGTCGCTGAACAGACGACGGAGGGTGGGCCGCCCCTGCACACCCTTCCGCTCCCGGTGGGTAACTTTGGGGAGACGCAGCCGACCAAGCCGATCTCGCCCGCCCAGGTGCGGGCCAATGCCGCGGCCGTACGCGTTCTGCGTCGCCTCATCACGGGAGAGAACCCGCCCACGGCGCCGCTCTCGATCGTGGATCGGCTCGCCGGCAGCCCGTACGCGAACCCGCGGATCCAGGTGGGCGGCGTCGACGAATCGGCGCGCCGCACGCTCGACTTCGCGCTCCTGCTCGCCGAGACGATGTTCCGCTACGGCGCGGGCGCCCTCGAGGTCGAGGCGTCAATGATCGCCGTGACCGCCGCGCTCGGCCTCAAACACGTCGAGGTCGACATCACGAACCAGTCGGTCGCGATCAACTACTCGCCGCACGACCAGACGCCCATCTCGCTCCTGCGCGTCGTCCGGTCGTGGACCAGCAACTACGCGGGGCTCTCGCTCGTGCACCAGCTCGTGAGCGAGATCGCCACGGGCGGGGTGGGGCGCGAGGAGGCGATGCGCCGGCTCCAGGCCATCACGACCCGGGCGAAGCCGTTTCCCAAGTGGGCCGTCACGGCCGCGTACTCGCTGTTCGCCGCGCTGTTCGTCGGCGTGCTCGGCGGCGGCCCCATGGCCTCGCTCGTCGCGTTCGTGAGCAATCTCGGCGTCTCGCTCGTGAGCCGTGCGATGGGCCGGATGCGGGTCCCGGACTTCTTCGCGACGCTCGCGAGCGCGTTCCTCGTGACGATCATCGCGCTGCTCATGTTCTGGGCCCAGATCACGATCTCTCCCGCGATCGTCGTGGTGGGCGGCATCCTGCTGCTCCTGCCGACGTCGCGGCTCGTCTCCGCGACGCAGGACGCGATCAACGGGTTCCCGGTCACGGCCGCGGGCCGGTATCTCTCGGCGTTCCTGACGTTCGCCGCCCTTGTTGCGGGCATCGCGGTCGCGTTCCTCGTGGGGGAGCTCCTCGGCGTGTCCCGGATCGACGTCACGCAGACGTTCCCGCCCGCGTACCCATATTGGGTCCAGGTGGTGCTCATCGGCACGGCGGTCGCGGCGATCGCCGTCACGGAGCAGACGGCCAGGCGGCTCGTGCTGCCCACGGCCCTCGTGGGCCTCGTGGGCTATCTCGCGCTCACCGGCGCGCAGTACCTCGGCGTCGGCGACCGGATCGCCCCGGCCGCGAGCGCCGTCGTCATCGGTTTCCTTGCGCGGATCATCGCGCTGCGCATGGGGGCGCCGCAGCTCGTGGTCGCGGTGCCCGCGGCGCTCATCCTGCTGCCCGGTCTCACGATCTTCCGGTCGATGTATGTCGCGACGCTCGACTCGGCCCAGACCGCCTCGGGCGCCGGCGGCATGCTCACGGCCATGGCGATCATTCTCGG
>NZ_JBKZWT010000166.1:0-7977 GCF_047759905.1 Sinomonas sp. G460-2
ACCGCCGCGGCCCTTGGTGCCTATCTGCTGGCCGCCGGGCTCCTGCGCCCGGTCGAGCGGATGCGGGCCCGGGCCGCTGCCATCACCGCCGGAGAGGCGGACGGCCTGCTCCCGGTCCCGGCCGCCGAGGACGAGATCTCCCGGCTGGGCCGGACGTTCAACGCCCTCCTCGCAAGCCTGCGCGAGTCCCTGCAGCGAGAACGCCGCTTCGTCGCCGACGCCAGCCACGACCTGCGCACCCCCCTGAGCCTTCTTACCACCGAGCTCGAGCTCGCCCTACGCCGCCCGCGCAGCGCCGAGGAGCTCTCCGATGCGCTGAGCTCGGCTCTCGAGGAGACCGGGAGGCTCTCCCGCCTGGCCGAAGACCTGCTCCTGCTCTCGAGCGCTGACCGGCCCACGGAGCCGACTCCGGAGGCGACCGAGCTCCTGCCGGTACTCGACGCCGTGGCCGACCGGTACCGATCCCACACCGGCGGGGAAGGCGTGGTCTTGGACTGCCCGCCCGGCTTGAGCGTCCTGGCCAGCAGGAGCGACCTCGACCGCGCGGTCGGGAACCTCGTCGAGAACGCCCTCCGGCACGGCGCCACCCCAGTGGCCATCCACGCCCGGCCCGTCCCGGCATCGCCCGGACCGGTGACGGTGATCGAGGTCCGCGACCACGGGCCGGGCTTCGAGGAGGAATTCCTGCCCCGGGCGTTCGACCGGTTCGCCAAGGCCGACCCTGCCCGCTCCCGCGACGGTGCCGGCCTCGGGCTCGGGATCGCGGCCGCCCTGGCCGAGCGGAACAATGGGACAGCCACCGCCGCGAACCATCCCGACGGCGGAGCCGTGCTCACCCTGACCCTGCCCGCGGCCCAAGCCTTCCCCTAGACCGTCAGCGGCTCTCAGCCAAGGTGGAGGCCGAGCCGGAGGACCAGGCCGAGGATCCCGGTGGCAAGGACGATCCAGGGTTCGCCGATCTTGAACCGCCACAGCAGCCCGAGGGTGACGAGGCCGATGGCCGCGGTGGCCCAGTCAGTGACGGCCTGCCGTGTGAGGACGACGACGGCACCCGAGAGCGCGCCGGCCGCGGCCGCGGTGGCCCCTGCGACGAAGGCCTTGACTCGCCGGTTGTCGCGGTGTCGGACGAACCATCGGCCCAGGAGCACGACGGCGAGATAGATCGGGGTGAAAATCCCCACGGTGGCCACGATGGCGCCCGGGAGCCCGGCGGTGAGGTAGCCGATGAAGCCCGCGGTGATCACGACCGGCCCCGGGGTGATCAGGCCCATCGCGACGGCGTCGAGGAACTGGGCCTGGTCGAGCCAGTGATGCTGGTCCACGACACCGTCTCGCAGCAGCGGCACGATCGCAAGCCCGGAGCCGAACACGAGCGCTCCGGTCTGGAGGAAGAAGAGCCCCAGCGGCAGCAGGGCCGCGGCGCCGCCGGCTCCGACGGCCGACATCGGCGCGCCGAGGAAGGCGGGCAGCAGGGCGTGGGCCTTCGCTGCGGGCGGTGCAGGGGGCTCGGTGTCCGCCCCGCCACGGGTCGGCTTCTTCTTGCGTCGGCCCCAAGTCGGTGGGGCGTCGAGGAAGAGGATGACCAGACCCGCTCCGAGGATCAGGGGGATGGGCTCGGAACCGGTGAGTGCGGTGACGGTGAAGACGACCGCACTGATCGCCCAGAGCCGCCAGTCGCGGCGGTCGGTGAGCTTGAGGAGCTTGTAGGCGGCGATGAGGATGATGGCCATGACGGCGGGGGCGATGCCGTAGAAGAGGGCTTGGACGATGCCGGTTCCGGAGTACGCGGAGTACAGGGCCCCGGCGGCCACGACCATGAGGAACGAGGGGCCGATGAACGCCGCGGCGACGGCGATGGCGCCCCAGGACCCGCGCCGGAGGTAGCCGATCCACATGGCCACCTGCGCGGCGAGGGGCCCGGGCATCGCCTGGCCGAGGGCGACGCCGTCGAGGAAGGCTTGGCGGTCGATCCACCCGCGCTGCTCGACGAGGTCGCGCTGCATGTAGCCCACGGTGGCGATCGGGCCGCCGAAGCCGGTGACGCCCAGGCGCAGGAAGTAGAGCAGGATCTTGCGGAACGGGACCTGTCCATCCGCGCCGTCGGAGGGTGTTCCGGTTTCGGGGCTGTGGCCGTCGGCGCCGCTGGTCATTCGCACCGGCTCAGAGGACAACGACGTTGACGACGAACGTCGCGACGGCGCCGCCTGCGATGACGATGGCCTCCCGACGCTCGGGCCTGCCCCACGCGGCCACGAGCGCCACGGCTAGCCCTCCGGCGATCAGGGACCCGACGTCGGCCACGCTCACCGCCGGCATGAAGTCCTCGTTCAGCATGAGCACGTTCCCCAGCAGCCGCCAGGTCACCACCGCCACGACGGTGGCCACGGCCGCAAACGCGAGGGACCGCCCGCGCCAGCCGGAGAGCCGGGCCAACCCGGCGACCACCGCCCCGGAGATCACACCGGCGAGGACGATGGACAGGGGTGAGAACATTCGGGGCTCCTGAGAGACTGGGCTGGACACCGGACGCGCCGATGCCCTCCAACGACCGCGCCAACATTATCGCAACCATGGTTACACACCTAAGATGGACGGGTGAACCGAATCCCCATCGGCCCCGATGACTGGGTGCTGCTGAACTACCGCATGCCCCGGGTGCCGTCCAGCCCCCGGGTCGCAGTGTGGCGGCGGCTCCAGTCGCTGGGCGCGGCCCAGCTCAGCGACGGACTCGTCGGCCTGCCCGCGGACGCCCGCACCAAAGAGCACCTCGAGTGGATTGCGGCGGAGGTCATCGCGAACGGCGGAACCGCCACCGTGTGGGTCGCCAAGCCCACAAGCCCCACGAAGGAGCGCGAAATCGTGGCCTCGATGCAGCACGAGCGCCGGGAAGAGTACATCGCACTGATTCGCGACGCCGCCGATGCCGAAAACCTCACTGAGCCTTCTCGCACCCGCGCGGCCAAGCGCCTCCAAGGCTTCCTCCGCAAGATCGCCCGCCGTGACTATTTCCCGCCCGCCGAACGCGACGCCGCTCGGGCCATGGTCAAGGCGCTCCTCAAGCCCGCCCAGGGCACTCCCGCCGAGCACCCGCTCGGGCCCGCCACGCCGGTCCGCGAGGAGGCGAGCCAATGAAGTGGGCCACCCGATCCGGTGTGCACGTCGATCGCGCCGCGTGCGCGTGGCTTATCCGGCGCGCGATCGACCCCAACGCCGAGTTCGCGTATGTCGATGACCCAGCGGGCGTCCCGACCGACGCGACCCCGTTCGACATGCCCGGCGTGGACCTCGGGCACCACGGACCATACTGCAGCTTCGAGACGATCCTGCAGCGATTCGAGGTCCACGACCCCGTCCTGTCCGCGATCGCCGAGCTCGTCCACGAAGCAGACATCGAAGACGACCGCTTCGACGCTCCCGCGGCACCCGGACTGGACGTCATCATCCGCGGCCTGTCGATTACGCTCGACGACGACGCCGTCCTCGCCGCCACCGCCCCGATCTTCGACGGCCTCTACGAGTACTTCAAGCGCGGCCTCATCCTGGGCCGCGAACCGGCCTAACGCGCCGGGTCCGCTTCGAGGAACGTCAGAACCAGTTCCGTGACGACCGCGCGCTGCCTCGGCGAAAGCCGCTCCGAGCCCTCCGGCAGGACGAATGGGGTGTGCTGCCCCTCCGCGTCTCGCACGGCCTCGTGTGCGGGATCACCTTGACCGGCATCCCCCGCGCCCGCGCCGATGAGGTCCTCTAGCTCGTCCGGGCTGAGGCGCAACGCCGCCGCGAGGTTCTTCCGCGCGTCGGCATCAGGGGTGGCCGCGCCGCAGACCACCGACACGACGTGCCTCGTGGACATCCTCGCCTCGTTGGCCAGCGCGCTGAGGGAGCCGAATCCGGCAGAGCGGACGGCCGCTGCCCATTGGTCCGGAATCTCCACGCCGCGGCTCCTTCCAAGTGCCCGCCCACCACTCTAGGCCCTGACGGACCCCGACCCCGGTCCGCAGGGCCGGGAGCCAGCTGCGGACCATCGCCGCCGTTGGGGCGAGCCCGCGCCGAGCGACTGCGTGACTTCGCGGGACGCAGTACGGATTTGCAGTCCGGATATAGCGTGGGTACGGCGACGCATTTCAACGTTAGAATGGCCCTTCCGGCCCCGTGCGCCGCGACCAACCCCGCTCCCCCCGCAAAGGATCATGGTGATGGTGGAAATCGACTTCGAGTCCGTCGAGACGACAACGCCCCTCCGGGAGGCCGCCCTCCCGACCGCATCGCGCCAGGACGGCAGCTATCCGCGGCCGCAGATGCTCCGCGCCGAGTGGTGCGATCTCGACGGGCCCTGGTCCTTCCGCCAGGACGACGACGGCGCCGGCACCGCGGCGGGGTGGCCCTGCGGCTTCAGCCGCGGTCCCCAGATCGAGGTCCCCTTCCCTCCCGAATCAACCGCCTCCGGCATCGCTGAGCCGGGATTCCACCCCGTGGTCTGGTATTCGCGCGAGATCGGGCCAGAGGAGCTCGCCGCCGCGGGCCACGGCGACGCCCGGCCGCGCATCCTGCTCCACTTCGGAGCGGTGGACTACCGCGCCCGCGTATGGCTCGACGGCCAGTTCGTCGGGGAGCACGAGGGCGGGCACACGCCCTTCTCCTTCGACATCTCCCACCTCGTCGGCGGGGAAGGCGCCGGCCGGCAGCACACCGTGGTGGTGCGCGCCGAGGACGATCCCCACGACACCTCCCAGCCCCGCGGCAAGCAGGACTGGCACGAGTCCCCGCACGCGATCTGGTACCAGCGGACCACCGGCATCTGGCAGACCGTATGGCTCGAGGCCGTGCCCGAGGCCCACATCGCGCGGCTGCGCTGGACGCAGAATGGCCCGGCGTCCGTCACGGCGACGCTGCAGCTCGACGGCGTGGTCCCCGCCAAGGCGGTGGCTCGCGTCAAGCTGCGGTGGGAGGATCGCGGCGAGGACCTCGGAACCGCGTGCGTCGAGGTCACCTCACGCCGAGTGGATATCACCGTGCCCCTCACCCGCCAGATCAACGGCCAGGCGGAGAGCGAGCTCGTGTGGAGCCCCGAGCATCCCCGCCTCATCGACGCCCAGATCACCCTCACCGACGGCGACGGAACGGAAGTCGACGCCGTGGCGAGCTACCTCGGGCTCCGCACGGCCGCCGTCGACCGCGGGTCCTTCCTCCTCAACGACCGCCCCTACGATGTGCGCAGCGTCCTGAACCAGGGCTACTGGCCGCAGTCGCACCTCGCGGCGCCGAGCCGGGACGCGCTGCGTCGGGAGGTCGAGCTCATCAAGGCCCTCGGATTCAACGCGACGAGGATCCACCAGAAGATCGAGGACCCGCGGTTCCTGTTCTGGGCGGATCGCCTCGGCCTTCTGGTCTGGGGCGAGGCACCGGGCGCCTACGAATTCTCCCCGACAGCGGTCCAGCGGCTCATGCGGGAGTGGATGGACGCCGTCGAACGCGACGCCTCGCACCCCAGCATCGTGACCTGGGTGCCAGCGAACGAAAGCTGGGGGCTCCAGCACGTGGCACATTCCGCCGCGCAGCAGGCGTACTCCCGCGCGCTCGCGGACGTCACGCGCGCGCTCGACCCGTCGCGCCCCGTCATCTCCAACGACGGCTGGGAGCACCAGAATTCGGACATCCTCAGCGTCCACGACTACGAGGGCGACGGCGCCGTCCTGGCACGCACGTACGCCGACGACGACGCGCGGGCGCGGCTGCTCGCCGGCACGGGGCCGGCGGGCCGGCGGATCCTCGTTGGCGGGGCGCAGGATCACGGCCAGCCCATCATGCTGACGGAGTTCGGCGGGATCGACTACCAAGTGGGTCCCGGGCGCGACGACGGCTGGGGCTACACCGCGGCAGCCAACGGCGACGAATGGCTCGAGCGCATCACGAGCCTGTACAACGCGATCCGCTCGAGCTCATTCCTCGCCGGGAGCTGCTACACGCAGCTGACCGACACGCTGCAGGAGACCAACGGGCTCCTCACCGAGGACCGCGTGCCGAAGATGCCCATCGAGCAGATCCGCGCGGCCGTCACCGGGGCCTGACCAGGCTTCCGCCGGGAATCAGTCCCGGTTGGAGTCCTCCGAGTCGCTCCGCGTCGGCAGCACGAGGACCGCATCGCCAACGGGCCTCTCGGCCTTGCCGGACGGCGTGTTGACCACCGCGCCGCCCGCGACCGCCGTCGTCGAGCCTCCACCGTCGAGGTTCATCGCCTGAACCATGCCGAGCGACGTGGCGACGTCGGCCTCCTCCTTGAGGCTCAGCCCGAGCGAGTTCGTCGAGCGGCCGTCGGCGGTGACGAGGATCGTGCGGCCCTGAGCGTCGGTGCCCGCGAACGTCCGCGGGTTCCGCTTGTGAACCCAGCCGTAGTAGAAGCTGTTGTTGTCGTTCGGGCGGACCATGCCGTCCCGCCGGACGGTCACGTCCTCCTGGCCATCCTTGACCAAGAGCGGACCGCCGTTGACCACGCTCGTGTGCTTCGTCGTCGTCAGCTGGCGCCCGTCCTGCCCCACAACATGGGCGTCGACCCGCAGCTTCTCGCCCACGTGCGCGAGCGCCCGAAGCTGCGCGACGTCGTCGCCCGTGGCCTGGATCGTGTGGCCGCCCACGGGAACCGCGGTTCCGCGGGACTCCGCGACGGAGGTGACGGCGTCGTGGCTGTCCAGCGTGACCTCGAGGCCCGCGCCAGCCGGGGTCTTGGCCCCGAACTCCGGGGTGAAGGCCACCAGCTCGCTGGCCTTGGTGCAGGTGACGTCCTGCAGCGGGAGCTCGGTGGGCAGATCCCCCTTCTCGCCGCAGTTCCGGATGAGCCCGGGGTTACGGTTGATGCCCTCGAGGCCCAGCGTCCCGCCCGCGCCGGAGACCGATCCGCTCCACGTGAGCCGCTGGATGCTCGCGCGGTTGTTCGCGCCGTTCAGGATGAGGCCGGGGCGGTCACCGACCGGCTCGCGCAGCGTCTTCCCGCCGTAGACGCCCACACCGGCGGGGTCGCCCGGGGCGCCCGCCGCCGGGTCGAAGACGAAGAAGCCCGCGTTGACTCCAGCGACGGCGTTCTGGGCAGCCGCGAGCTGGCTCGTGGTCTCGGGCTTCTCGAGGTCCGGGCCGAACGAGGCCGTGAGCTCGCCCTCGTACTGCTCCGGGTCGATCGTGATGACGTCGAGGTTCCACGGTCCGCGCGCCTGGGAGCTGGTTCCGGCATCGCCGTCCCAGCCCGTGTAGATGACCGACGACGAGTAGCCCGCCGCCTTGATCCGCGCGACCGTGCCGGCGCCGTCCGCCTGCGCCGAGAAGTGCCCGGCGCGGACCCGATAGCCGAGGGGGCCACCCGCGTCCGCGAGCTGCGGGGAGACCACCTGCTCGACGCGGGTATCGAGGCCCGCGGCTTTGAGCTTGGCCGCCACATTCTGGGCGCTCGCCTGGCTGGAAAGGGCCGACGACGGCGCGTCCGGATCCGGGGAGTCGGACGGGATGGCGACTTCGGCCGTCCAGAACAGCGAGCTGTCCGTCCCGCCGCGGTGGATCGTGGTCAAGGTGACGCCCGGCGCGAGAGTCTTCTCGGTCCGGCTCTCGGGGAGATCCGCAGCACCGAGGTTGAGGTGCGCCGCCGGGACGGACGGAGCCGGGGTCTCGCTCGCGTGCGTGGGTCCGGCCGGGCCGAGGAGGGCCGAGGACAAGGCGACCGCGAGGCCGGTGGACAGGAGTCTTCTACGCGTTCTGGGTGAGGGCACCGTCCAAGGCTAGGAAGCGAATCGCTGTCTGGGCGTGCGGTTGGGAGACCCTTGGCCCAAGCTTCTCGCGCCGTTCACCTTCGCGCGGCGGCTCGGGACGACCCGTTCAGGCGAGTCGCGCGGCAGTTGCCCGGAGACGGTCGAGCGCGTCCCGGGCCAGCTCGACGAGACTCGGCTCGTCCTCTGCTTCGATCCAGGCGGCGTACGCCTCCTTGAAGGCGAGGCCGCC
>NZ_JBKZWT010000167.1:0-7891 GCF_047759905.1 Sinomonas sp. G460-2
CCGAAGCCGCGGTCGAGCGCTTCGGACTCGCCCCGCGCGCGCGGATCCTGGATGGGGCCGCGGCGGGTGTGGCGCCGGAGGTCATGGGCATGGGCCCGGTCCCGGCGACCCGCAAGGCCCTCGACCGGACCGGCCTCTCGGTGGGCGACCTCGGCGCCATCGAGCTCAACGAGGCATTCGCCTCGCAGTCCCTCGCGGTGATGCGCGAGCTCAAGTTCGACGAGGAGATCGTCAACGCCGACGGCGGCGCGATCGCGCTCGGCCACCCGCTGGGCTCCTCCGGCTCGCGACTCGTCGTGACCCTGCTGGGCCGGATGGAGCGCGAGCTCGCCGGACAGAGCCGGAAGCTGGGCCTCGCCACGATGTGCGTGGGCGTGGGCCAGGGCGTGGCCCTGCTCGTGGAGGGGGTCTGATGGCGGAACCCGAGACCGCGGACGACGGCGGGGCTCGCCTCGACGCGTCCCGCTTCACGGCGCTGCGGGTCACCGAGCGGGACGACCGGCTCCACGTGCAGCTGGACCGGCCAGCGGTGCGGAACGCGATCGATGCGACGATGGTCGACGAGCTGCACGCGGTGTGCGCGCACCTCGAGGCCCACCCGAAGGTCCTCATCCTCTCCGGCACCCCAGCGGACGCCGCGGCCGGGGCGAAGGGGGTCTTCGCCTCGGGTGCGGACATCGCCCAGCTACGCGAGCGCCGCCGCGACGACGCCCTCGCGGGCATCAACTCGACCGTGTTCGACCGCATCGCGAAGCTCCCCATGCCGGTGATCGCCGCGCTCGAGGGCTACGCCCTGGGCGGCGGGGCCGAGCTGGCCTACGCGGCCGACTTCCGGATCGGCACCCCGAGCCTGCGCGTGGGGAACCCCGAGACCGGCCTCGGGATCATGGCCGCGGCCGGGGCCACGTGGCGGCTGCGCGAGCTCGTCGGGGAGCCGCTCGCGAAACAGATCCTCCTCGCCGGCCGCGTGCTCACTGGCCCGGAGTGCCTCGACGCGGGGCTGGTCAGCGAGCTCGTCGAGCCCGAGGCGCTCCTGGACGCGGCGAACGCCCTCGCGGACCGGATCGCCGCGCAGGATCCGCTCGCGGTGCGGATCTCCAAGGCCGTGTTCCATACGCCGCGGGAGGCCCACCCGCTCATCGACACCCTGGCCCAGGGCATCCTGTTCGAGTCCCAGGCCAAGTTCGACCGCATGCAGCAGTTCCTCGAGAGGAAGAAGAAGTAGCGATGAACATCGAACAAGCCCTCAATGAGGCCCTCGGGCTCAAGACCGGCAGCAACGTGCCGCTCGCCGAGGGCCTCCCGGCCACCGTCGGGGTCCTCGGCGGGGGCCGCATGGGAGCCGGGATCGCGCACGGGTTCCTGACCCGCGGGGCCAAGGTCGTCGTCGTCGAACGCGACGCTGAGGCCGCCCAAGGCGCGCGCGGGCGCGTCGAGTCCTCGGTTGAGGCCTCGCTCGAGCGCGGCGCCGTGGCCGGGACCGCCGGGGACTACCTCGAGCGGTTCGCGACCTCGACCGACTACGCCGACTTCGCGTTCTGCGACCTCGTGGTCGAGGCCGTGCCCGAGGACGCCGGGCTCAAGGCCGCCGCCCTTGCCGCGGTCGAGGCGCAGATCTCCCCGCACGCGTTCCTCGCCACGAACACGTCCTCGCTCTCGGTGAGCGGCCTCGCCGCGGGGCTCGCCCGGCCGGAGCTGTTCCTGGGGCTGCACTTCTTCAACCCCGTGCCGGCCTCGACCCTCATCGAGGTCGTCGTGGCCGAACGCACCGGCGAGGACACGGTCGCGGCCGCCCGCCGGTGGGTCGAGGCGCTCGGCAAGACCGCCGTCGTGGTCAGGGACGCCCCCGGCTTCGCCTCCTCCCGCCTCGGCGTCGCGATCGCGCTCGAGGCCATGCGCATGGTCGAGGAGGGCGTCGCGAGCGCCGAGGACATCGACAACGCCATGGTCCTGGGCTACAAACACCCCACCGGCCCGCTCAAGACCACCGACATCGTGGGCCTCGACGTGCGCCTCGGCATCGCCGAATACCTCTACTCCACCCTCGGCGAGCGCTTCGCCCCGCCTCAGATCCTGCGCGACAAGGTCGCCAACGGCGAACTCGGCCGCAAGACCGGCAGGGGCTTCTACGACTGGCCCTGACCGTTGCGGGGGTCTCGTCCCTCGGGTTGTGGGGTCTCGTGCCTCGGGTTGTGGGGTCTCGTGCCCGGACCAGGGACCCCGCAACGGAGCGCCAGGGACCCCGCAACGGTAGGCTCGCGCTGTGAGTGACACCACGCGTAGGCCGGGGGACGCCGGCGGCGCGGTCGCGTGGGAGGGTGCCGTCAACGCGCGGCGCGTGCTCGGCTCGGTGTTCCGCATGGGGCGCAGCGAATGGCTCACCGAGCGCGGCTGGCGGCAGATGTACGACGACGGCGTCCGCACCGTGGTCGACCTCCGGAACCCCGGCGAGCGCAAGCGACGCCCGACGGACCCCGACGTGCGGCCCGAGGCCATGGCGGGGATCGCGATCGTCAACGTGCCCACCGAGGATCCCGACCACCCGGAGCACGCCGAGGCGTTCGCTGGCCGCATCCCGCCGTACCTGAGCCACCCCGAGGGCTACGCGGGCGTCGTTCGGCTGTTCCCCGAGCGGATCGTCGAGGTGTTCCGCGCCATCGCGGGGGCGCCGGGCGGCGTCGTCGTGCATTGTTCGGCGGGGCGCGACCGAACGGGGATCATCGTGACGCTCCTGCTCCAGCTCGCCGACCCGAGCGAGGCCCGGGAAGCCGCGGCGAGCCACTATGAGGCGAGCGTGCGCGGCATCAACGAGTGGCACCGGGTCAGCCCCGTCAAGCATCCTTACGAGAGCTACCAGGACGAGGGCGAGCTCGCCCCGCTCCTCGAGGACCGACAGGCCGCGCTCGCGGAGTTCGTCGCGTCGATCGACGCCGAGCGATTCCTCCTCGAGCACGGCCTGACGCCCGCGGAACTCGAGCGCGTGCGGGAGCTCCTGAAGGGCTAGTCGTTCTCCTCCACCCACCAGCCGGCCCAGGCCGACGACGTCGAGATTTCAACGTGGCGGGTGCCCTCGCGGTCGAGGGCGATGGTTTCCTGATCGGTCCGTGACGTCATTGTCCGTGTTCCTTTCGTCTGTCCTTCCATGCTCGGCGAAGCGTGTTACGGCCCCATTTCGGCCCTGAAACGAGCGTGAAAGAACCACCTCTCCCGGCCTCGGGCCAGCCGTGAACGGCGGGGCTACCTCACGAACGGCGCGACGGCGGGGACGTAGCCGCGCGCGTAGCCCTCGGCGGTGGGGTGGAACGAGGCCGGGTCGCCGGCGACGAAAGGATGGATCCAGGGCGACGGCGAGCCGATCCCGTGCCCAAAGAAGGCGAACGTGACATCCGCGTAGGAGGCGCCGTCGGAGAGCGACGTGAATGCGATGGTCGAGTTGAGCAGCGCCACGGCGCCGTTGATCTGGGCAGCGACGGGCTGTTCGGCGACCGGGAGGCCCGAGAGGGTGAAGAGCAGCGGGTAGCCCGTGAGCGTGATGTGTGCGGCGGGCGCCTTGGCCCGTATCGCGGCGATCGTGGCCCGGAGCTTGGCGGGCAGCTGGGGGAGCAGCACGAATACCGCGTCGTGCAGCGCCTGCGAGCAGGCCGTCGAGGCGGGTCCCGTTGCGCACGCGGTCGCGACGGCGCGGTCCCCGACGTCGTTCGCGCCGACGCTGACCGTCACCCTCTGGGTGGTGGACGGCAGCAAGGGCACCTGCTGCGCCATGACGTCGGCAGTGGTCGCCGCGTAGCAGCCGAGATTCGCGTTCGCGCCAAGCAACGCGGGGTAGGAACCCGGCGTTTGCAGACACGCGTTGAGGTAGGTTCCGCCGCCCGTTCCCGCGGCGATCGAGTCGCCGAGAGCAACGTACGACGGCGGGGCAGCGGCTTGGGCGGCCAGCGCGGGAGAAGGAAGCGCTGCGGCTCCCGCGACGAGACCGATGGCCGCGAGGGCGGCGAGGACGGTCCGGATGATGCGCACTGAGAAGGGCTGGGCGGCGACCATGGCGCCCAGAGTAGGCCTGCAGCAGCGGAGGGACTAGGTCTCGCGCCGTCGAGTGGCGGGCGGGTGTTGCCGGACCGATGGCCCGTGTATTCTAGAGCCATTACCGAACGGCCGGTCAGTAATTGGCTTCAGCTCACAGCGGGTCAGCAGCCCGGCCGTCACCCGGAGCCCCGCATCGGAAGGAACCGTCGACGATGACTACTGCCGCGCCAAACCCGGCCAAGCCGGCCCTCGTGAAGGCCAAGATCGTCCCGAGCTACATCCTCGACGCTTGGTGGACGCCCGAGCAGGGCGCGGCACCCAAGGCCGCGGAGGTCCGCGACGCGAGCACGGGCGAGCCCCTGGCCTCGGTGAGCACCGAGGGGATGGACCTCGGCGCCGTCGTTCGTCACGGCCGCACGGTGGGGCAGGCGGGCCTCGGCGGACTGACCATCCACGAGCGCTCCCTCAAGCTCAAGGACCTCGCGCAGTTCCTCAACGGCCATCGCGACGAGATCTACGAGCTCTCCTACAAGACCGGGGCCACGAAGCTCGACTCGATGGTCGACGTGGACGGCGGCATCGGCGTGCTCTTCACGTTCGGCTCGAAGGGCCGCCGCGAGCTCCCGAACAGCAACGTGATCGTGGACGGGCCCACGGAGGTGCTCTCGCGGGACGGCTCGTTCGTGGGTGAGCACCTCTACTCGCGCATCCCGGGTGTCGCGGTGCAGATCAACGCGTTCAACTTCCCGGTGTGGGGCATGCTCGAGAAGTTCGCGCCGGCGTTCGTCGCGGGCGTCCCGACGATCGTCAAGCCGGCCACCCCGACCGGCTACGTGGCAGAGGCCGTGGTGCGGCTCATGATCGAGTCCGGGATCCTCCCCGCCGGCTCGCTCCAGCTCATCTCCGGCTCCGCCCGGACGCTCCTCGACGAGCTCGACTACCGCGACATGGTGTCCTTCACGGGCTCGGCCACGACCGCGAACCTGCTCAAGTCCCACCCGAACGTGGTGCACGGCGGCGTCCGCTTCACGTCCGAGACGGACTCGCTCAACGCCGCGATCCTCGGGCCCGACGGCGTGCCCGGCACCCCGGAGTTCGACGCGTTCGTCCGCTCCGTGGTCACCGAGATGACGGTCAAGGCGGGCCAGAAGTGCACCGCGATCCGCCGCACGATCGTGCCGGCGGCGATCGTGGACGACGTCGTTGCGGCCATCGGCGCGCGCGTCGCCCAGAAGGTGGTCATCGGGGATCCCCGCGCGGAGGGCGTGACGATGGGCGCGCTCGCGTCGATGGACCAGCTCGAGGACGTGCGCGGCGCGGTCGAATCGCTCGTCGCGGCGGGCGGGCGCATCGCGTGGGGTTCGCTCGACGCGCCGGAGATCCTCACGGCGGGCGGCGCGAAGGCCGTGGTCGCGGACGGCGCGTTCATGTCCCCGGTTGTGCTCACCTGGGACGACGTCCACGCGGCGGCCCTGCACGGCACCGAAGCGTTCGGGCCGGTCTCCTCGGTGGTCGGCTACTCGTCGCTCGACGAGGCGATCGAGCTCGCCGCCCTCGGGGCCGGCTCGCTCGTCGCGACCGTATGCACGAACGATCCCGCAGCGGCCCAGACGCTCACGCTCGGCATCGCGTCCCACCACGGCCGCGTGCTCGTGCTCAACCGCGAGGACGCGCGCACGTCCACGGGCCACGGCTCGCCGGTCCCGCACCTCGTGCACGGCGGCCCGGGGCGCGCGGGCGGCGGCGAGGAGCTCGGCGGCATTCGCTCCGTCAAGCACCACATGCAGCGCACGGCGATCCAGGGCTCGCCCAACATGCTCACGGCCGTCACGGGCGTGTGGCACACGGGCGCCGACCGGCACCTCGCCGATCCGGCCGACCCCTCGACGCACCCGTTCCGCAAGCCGCTCACGGAGCTGCGGATCGGCGACGCCGTGCGCTCGGAGCTCCGCCAGATCACGCTCGAGGACATCTCGGCGTTCGCCCACGAGACGGGCGATACGTTCTACGCCCACACCAACGAGGAGGCCGCGGCGGCCAACCCATTCTTCCCGGGCATCGTCGCGCACGGCTACCTGCTCGTCAGCTGGGCCGCGGGGCTCTTCGTCTCGCCCGAGCCCGGGCCGGTCCTCGCGAACTACGGGCTCGAGAACCTGCGCTTCGTCACCCCGGTTCCCGCGGGCGATTCCATCCGCGTGACGCTCACGGCGAAGCAGATCACGCCGCGCGTCACCGACGAATACGGCGAGGTCCGCTGGGATGCGCTGATCGAAAACCAGAACGACGAAATTGTCGCGACCTACGACGTTCTGACCCTCGTCGCCAAGGAGTGGCCCGCCTAAAATTGGTGGCGTCAGTTCCCCTCCTGGAGGTGCGCCATGACTCTGGCGACAAGACCGGCAACAACAATCTTGACCGTGGCTGACGAGGCCCGCGCCAAGGACTTCTACGGTGGAGCGCTGGGGCTCCCTGTCCGCGGAAAGGACCCGACCGGGATGATGATCCTGGGTCTGGACGGAACCGCATCCCTCGGCCTCATGGTGGACGCGAACGCGATCCACTCGGGCCACACCGCCCTGACGTTCGAGGTCGATGACATCGACGCCACTATGGCGGATCTCGAAGGGCACGGCGTGCATTTCGAGGACTACGATCTGCCCGATCTCAAGACGGACGAGCATCACATCTACGCCACCGGCGACGAGCGCGTCTCGTGGTTCGCGGATCCTGACGGCAACATCATCTGCCTCCATCAGGGCGGGACGATCGAATACAACATGTGAGGACTGGCGTCCGGTCGCGTCCCGTGAGGGGTGAGCGGGCGACGGCGGAGGGCCGGGCTTCGTGCCCGGCCCTCCGTGTGCGTGCGCTTGGCTGATCCGGCCTGTCCCTTCCAGTACGCGTACTGGAAGGGACAGCAAGCCCGGCGGCCAACGGTCCGCGAGATTCTGCGGCTTTCGAGGTGTCTCAGGGGGCTCTGGGCCAGATTCTGGGCGAAATGCGTACAGGTGGGACCGCGCCTAGCCCCGAGTAGCTCGCGACCGCCGCAGCCACCCGTCGATCCACCAGCCGAGCTCGACCACCGCGATGCCGGCCGCCGCGCACGCGAGCGCCGTGGCGGTGTGACCGACGTTTCCCGGATCGAGCTCGAAGAGCCGCTGCGTGAGCGGGAGCGCGAACATCGCGAACGAGGCCGCCATCATGACCCCGACCAGGAGCACCTTCCACCACTCGTACGGCCGGGCCACGATCGCGAGGACCCACAGCGCGATCGCGATCAGGGTGATGAGCGCCGAGGTGCTGGCCTGCACCTGGGTCGCGACGCCGTCGGCTACCGAGGGCCGGACCAGGAGGTAGCACGTGAACGATGCGACGGCGATCACCACGCCGGCCGGAATCGCCATCCGGAGCACGCGGCCCACGAAGCCGGGCCGGGCGCGGTCGTGGTTCGGGGCGAGGGAGAGGATGAAGGCCGGGAGGCCGATCGTGAACCAGCCCGTGATCGTGACGTGCCGGGGGAGGAACGGGAACGGGAGCGCGTCGAGGCCGATCAGCCCGGGGACTCCGACCATGAGCGCGAGCAGTACGGAGTACACCGTCTTGGTCAGGAACAGGTTCGCGACGCGCTCGATGTTCCCGATGACGCGGCGGCCCTCGCCGACCACGTGCGGGAGCGTCGCGAAGCTGTTGTCGAGCAGCACGATTTGGGCCACGGCGCGGGTCGCGGGGCTGCCCTCGCCCATCGCGACGCCGATGTCCGCGTCCTTGAGCGCGAGGACGTCGTTGACGCCGTCGCCCGTCATCGCGACCGTGTGGCCGCGCGACTGGAGCGCGCGCACCATCGAGCGCTTCTGCGCGGGGCTCACGC
>NZ_JBKZWT010000168.1:0-7883 GCF_047759905.1 Sinomonas sp. G460-2
GAGCTTGACCTGCTCGTCGGCGCGGCCCTGGAAGATGAGGCCCTCGCGCTGGTACGCAACGAGATCTCCCGAGCGGTACGCGCGCTCCCACCCGAGCGAGGGCATGGGGGCGTACTTCTCGGCGTCCTTCGCGGGGTCGAGGTAGCGCGCGAGCCCCACGCCGCCGATGATGAGCTCGCCGACGTCGCCCTCGGGGACGGGCACGCCGTCCGGGTCGACGATCGCGAGGTCCCAGCCGTCGAGCGGCAGGCCGATCCGCACGGGCCCGTTCGCGCCGAGCTGTGCCGCGCACGCCACGACGGTGGCCTCCGTGGGGCCGTAGGTGTTCCACACCTCGCGGCCCTCGACCGCGAGACGCTGCGCGAGCTCGGGCGGGCAGGCCTCGCCGCCGAAGATGAGCAGGCGGACGTTCTCGAGCGCCTCGCCCGGCCACAGCGCGGCGAGCGTCGGGACGGTCGAGACGACCGTGATGCCGCGCTGGACGAGCCACGGACCGAGGTCCATGCCCGTGCGCACGAGCGCGCGCGGCGCTGGGACGAGGCACGCGCCGTGCCGCCACGCGAGCCACATCTCTTCGCACGAGGCGTCGAACGCGACGGAGAGGCCCGCGAGAACGCGGTCCTCGGGGCCGAGCGTTTCCGCCTGCAGGAAGAGGCGGGCTTCGGCGTCGACGAACGCCGCGGCGGAGCGGTGGCTGACGGCGACGCCCTTCGGGGTCCCTGTCGAGCCCGAGGTGAAGATGACCCAGCAATCGTCGTCGGGACCGGGCAGGCGCGGTTCGGGGAACGGCGCGGGCCGCTTCTTGTCGGCGACGAGCGACTCCCCGGCGTGGAGGATCCCGGCGACGGCCGCCTCGCTGAAGACGAGCTTCGCGCGCTCGTCGGGATCGTCCGCGTCGACCGGGACGTAGGACGCGCCGATGAGCAGGACGGCGAGGATCGAGACGTAGAGCTCGTTCGTGCCGGACGGGATGCGGATCCCCACCCTGTCGCCGGCGCCGAGCCCGGCCGCGTGCAGGCGGCGGCCCACCGAGCGGACTTCCTCGAGGAGTTCGGCGTAGCTCAAGACCTGGGTTCCGTCGTCGAGCGCGGGAGACTCCGGGAAGGCCTCCGCGGTCGCGGTGAGGACGTCGATGAGGGTGCGCTCGGGCGGCGTGCGGTCAGACGCCGGAAGCTGCGGGGGGTAGGGACGCTCCGCCGTGCCGGCGGCCAGGGGCTGGGTATCGCTCAAGGGTCAGTCGGACCTCAGGGGACGAGGAGCACCTTGCCCGTCGTCGCGCGGCCCTCGAGCGCGCGATGCGCCTCGGCTGCGGACGCGAGCGGGAAGGTTGCGCCGATGCGGACTGTGAGCGAGCCGTCAGCGGCGGCCGCGAAGACCTCGGAGGAGCGCCACAGGCGTTCCTGAGGATTGAGCAGGTGGTGCTTGAGCGTGGGGCGCGTGAGGAACAGCGAGCCGCCGGCGTTGAGCCGCTGCGGGTCGACGGGCGGGACGGGGCCCGAGGCCGCCCCGAACAGCACGAGGGAGCCGCGCGTCCGCAGCGACGCGAGGGAGCCGTCGAACGTGTCGCGGCCCACGCCGTCGTACACGACGTCGACGCCCGCGCCCGCGGTGAGTTCGCGCACATGGTGCTCGAAACCCGAGTAGCGGATCACGTGGTCGGCGCCCGCGCCGGCCGCGAGTTCGGCCTTCGCGTCAGTGGACACGGTCGTGATGACCCGCGCGCCCTTCGCCTTGATCATCTGGATGAGGAGCAGCCCCACGCCGCCAGCGCCGGCGTGCACTAGCGCGGTCTGGCCCGGCTCGACGCGGAACGTCGAGTTGATGAGGTAATGCGCCGTCATGCCCTGGAGCGGCAGCGCCGCCGCCGTCTGCAGGTCGAGGTTCTCCGGGACGGGCAGGGCCTTGTCCGCGTCGACGATCATGTACTCGGCGTACGCGCGGCGGCCCTCAGCGGTCGCGACGTGCTGCCCGACCGAGAATGCCTCGACTCCCTCGCCGAGTTCCTCGACGGTTCCGGCGGCCTCGTCGCCCGGGGTAAACGGGAACGGCACGCTGTAGAGGCCTTGGCGCTGGTACGTCTCGATGAAGTTGACCCCAGTCGCTGCGACCCGCACGAGGAGCTGGCCCGGACCCGCCTCTGGCCTGTCCACGGCCTGTGGCTCGAGGACTTCGGGGCCGCCGGGGGCGTTGGCGACGATGGCGTTGATCATGGAGTCACTCCCTGGTTCGTTCGTTCTCGTCCGGGTACCCATCCTAAGAGGGGAGGGCCGCTGCGACTCTGTCATGCATAAATATTGATATGCCTGCATAAGTTTGCTTATAGTGGCCGGGTGACTATTACCGCAGCTGTGTCCGGGGCCAGCGGCTACGCCGGGGGAGAGGTCCTCCGACTGCTGGCCAACCATCCCGAGATCGAGATCGGCGCCATTACGGCGCACAGCAGTGCGGGGAGCCGCCTCGGCGCGCTCCAGCCGCACCTCCTCAGCCTTGCCGGCCGCGAAATCGTCGAGACGACCGCGGAGAACCTCGCGGGGCATGACGTCGTCTTCCTTGCGCTCCCGCACGGCGCGTCCGCCGCGGTGGCAGCCCAGCTTCCCGCCGAGACGCTCGTGATCGACGCCGGGGCGGACCACCGGCTCGAGGACCCTGAGGCGTGGTTCAAGTTCTACCGCTCGGAGCACGCGGGCACGTGGCCGTACGGGCTGCCTGAGCTGATTCTGGGCGGGGGTGGTTCGGGCGGCGGGGGCGGGATTAAGAAGCAGCGCGAGAAGCTCGTCGGAGCGCGGCGCATCGCCGTCCCCGGCTGCTACCCGACCTCGGCGCTCCTCGCGCTCGTCCCGGGCTTTGCGGCGGGACTCCTCGAGCCCGAGGATGTGGTGATCGTCTCGGCGTCCGGGACGTCCGGCGCGGGCAAGTCCGTCAAGCCGCACCTCCTCGGCTCGGAAGTCATGGGGTCCATGAGCCCCTACGGAGTGGGCGGGGGCCACCGGCACACCCCCGAGATCGAGCAGGGCCTCGCGAACGCCGCCGGAACACAGGTGACGATATCCTTCACCCCGACGCTCGCCCCGATGAGCCGCGGCATCCTCACGACCGCGACGGCTCGGGTCAAGCCCGGCATCGGGGCTGCCGAGCTCCGCGCGGCGTGGGAGACCGCGTACGCGGACGAGCAGTTCATCCACGTGCTCCCCGAGGGCCAGTGGCCCGCCACGCAGATGGTCGTCGGCTCGAACAACGCCGCGATCCAGCTCGCGTTCGACGAGCACGCGGGCCGCGTGATCGTGAGCTCCGTGATCGACAACCTCACGAAGGGCACCGCGGGCGGCGCGGTGCAGTCCATGAACATCGCGCTGGGCCTCCCCGAGGGCGCCGGCCTCGCACAGCTGGGAGTCGCACCGTGACCATCACCGCACCCAAGGGCTTCCGGGCCTCCGGCGTGACCGCCGGCCTCAAGGCCTCGGGCAAGCCGGACGTGGCCCTCGTGGTCAACGACGGCCCCGACAAGAACGGCGCGGCCGTCTTCACGTCGAACCGGGTCGCCGCGGCGCCCGTGCGCTGGTCGCGCCAGGCCATCGGGGACGGGCGCGTGGACGCCGTGATCCTCAACTCGGGCGGCGCGAACGCCTGCACGGGGCCCCAGGGCTTCCAGAACGCCCACACGACCGCGGAGAAGACCGCGGACGTGCTCGGCGTCTCGGCGGGTGACGTCGTCGTCTGCTCGACGGGGCTCATCGGCGAGCAGCTGCCCATGGACAAGATCCTTGCGGGAGTCGAGGCTGCCGCGGCCGCGTTAGCGGACGACGGCGGGCACGCGGCGGCGCTCGCGATCATGACGACCGATACGGTCCCCAAGGAGGCCGTGTTCACCGGGGTCGACGCCGACGGGGCCCAGTACACGATCGGCGGCATCGCGAAGGGCGCGGGCATGCTCGCGCCGGGCCTCGCGACGATGCTCGTGGTCCTCACGACCGACGCCGCTACCGCTCCGGAGATGCTCGACGCGGCCCTCCGCGACGCGACGCGCGTCACGTTCGACCGCGCCGACTCCGACGGCTGCATGTCCACGAACGACACGGTCGTGCTGCTCTCCTCTGGCGCGTCCGCGGCCGTTCCGTCCGCGCAGCAGTTCACGGACGGGCTCACGCAGGTCTGCGCCGAGCTTGCCCGCAAGCTCATCGGCGACGCCGAGGGCGCGAGCCACGACATCGCGATCCGCGCGTTCAACGCGGCCACGGAGAGCGACGCCGAGGTGGTGGCACGCGCCGTCGCCCGTTCGAACCTGTTCAAGACCGCGATCTTCGGGAAGGACCCGAACTGGGGGCGCGTCCTCTCCGCGGTCGGGACCACGGACGCGGTGTTCGATCCGGACGAGCTGAACGTCTCCATCAACGGCATCGAGGTGTGCCAGAACGGCGGCATCGGCGAGGACCGCTCGCTCGTGAACCTCGAGCCGCGCGAGGTCCTGGTGGAGATCGACCTCGCGGCGGGCGACGCCGAGGCGACGATCCTCACGAACGATCTCACGCACGACTACGTGCATGAGAACAGTGCCTACTCGAGCTGAGCCGGGACGGAGACAGCCATGACCAGCACGAACATCCGGCTCGCGATGGACAAGGCCGAGACCCTCATCGAGGCGCTCCCGTGGATCCAGAAGTTCGCGGGCAGCACCATGGTGGTCAAATACGGCGGCAACGCGATGGTCAACGAGGAGCTGCGCCGCGCCTTCGCCGAGGACATCGTGTTCCTCCACCACGTCGGCATCCACCCGGTGGTGGTCCACGGCGGGGGCCCGCAGATCAACGCGATGCTCCGACGCGTGGGCATCGAGAGCGAGTTCAAGGGCGGCCTGCGCGTCACGACGCCCGAGACCATGGACGTGGTCCGCATGGTGCTCACGGGCCAGGTGGGCCGCGAGCTCGTGGGGCTCATCAACTCCCACGGCCCCTACGCGGTCGGCCTCTCCGGAGAGGACGCGGGGCTGCTGCGCGCCGTCCGCACGGGCGCCGTGGTCGACGGCGTCGAGGTGGACCTCGGCCTCGTGGGCGAGGTGGTCGGCGTCGAACCCGCCGCCGTCCATGACATCCTCGAGGCGGGCCGCATCCCCGTCATCTCGACGGTCGCGCCCGAGGTCGAGCCCGATGGCGAAGGCGGCTTCCAGCCGACCGGCCAGGTGCTCAACGTCAACGCGGACACGGCGGCCGCCGCGGTCGCCGTTGCGCTGGGTGCGTCGCGCCTCGTGGTCCTGACCGACGTCGAGGGCCTGTACCGCAACTGGCCGGACAAGAGCTCGCTCGTCTCGCAGATCTCGGCCACCGAGCTGCGGGCCATGCTCCCATCCCTCGAATCGGGCATGATCCCCAAGATGGGCGCGTGCCTCAAGGCCGTCAGCGAGGGAGTGGACCGCGCCGCGATCGTCGACGGGCGGAGCCCCCACACGATGCTTCTCGAGATCTTCACCGACGCGGGCGTCGGCACGCAGGTTGTGCCGGACGAGACAGGAGGAACCGCATGAGTGTCACCCCCAATACCCCCGAGACCAGGCCGGTCTCCGAGCTCGTCGGCACGTCGACGGGCGCCGCATGGCTCGCGCGCTACTCGAACTCGCTCATGGGCGTGTTCGGGACGCCGCAGCGCGTGCTCGTCCGTGGCCAGGGCTGCTACGTGTGGGACGCCGACGGCAAGCAGTACCTCGACCTGCTCGGCGGGATCGCCGTCAACGCGCTCGGCCACGCCCACCCGTTCGTCACGAGCGTCATCTCGTCCCAGCTCGCGACCCTCGGCCACGTCTCGAACTTCTTCACGAGCCCGACGCAGGTGGCGCTCGCCGAGAAGCTCCTCGAGATCGCGCACGCCCCGTCCGGCTCGAAGGTGTTCTTCGCGAACTCGGGCACCGAGGCCAACGAGGCGGCGTTCAAGCTTGCGCGCCGGAACAACGACGGCGGCCGCCGCACCAAGATCGTCGCGCTCGAGGGCGCGTTCCACGGCCGCACGATGGGCGCCCTCGCGCTCACGGCCAAGAAGGCGTACCGGGAGCCTTTCGCGCCCCTGCCCGAGGGCGTGGTCCATATCCCGTTCGGCGACCTCGACGCGCTCAAGGCCGAGATCGACGCAACCACGCAGGCCCTGTTCCTCGAGCCCATCCAGGGCGAGGCCGGCGTCATCCCGCTGCCCGCGGGCTACCTCGCCGAGGCGCGACGCCTCACGCACGAGGCTGGCGCGCTCCTCATCGTGGACGAGGTGCAGACGGGCGTGGGCCGGACCGGCTCGTGGTTTGCGATCGAGGGCTCGGGCGTGGTCCCCGACGCGATGTCGCTCGCGAAGGGCCTCGGCGGCGGCTTCCCGATCGGTGCCCTCATCACGTTCGGCGCCGAGAACAGCGCGCTGCTCACGGCTGGCCAGCACGGCACGACGTTCGGCGGCAACCCCGTCGCGACCGCCGCCGCGCTCGCGACGCTGCACACGATCGAGACCCAGGGCGTCCTCGCGAACGTCCGGGCGGTGGGCGAGCACGTCCGCGCGGGCCTTTCGGCGCTGCCCGAGGTCGTCGCCGTGCGCGGCAGCGGCCTCCTCATCGGCTTCGATCTCGCGCTCCCCGCTGGGGTGCCGGAGGGCGCGAACTTCGCGGCCGCCGTCGTCGACGCCGGCCTGAGCGAGGGCTTCATCGTCAACGCGCCCGGCCCGCGCACGCTGCGGCTCGCGCCGCCGCTCATCCTCACGGCCGAGCAGGCGGACACGTTCCTCGCCGCGCTGCCCCGGCTCGTCGCCGCAGCCGCGGCGGCCATCACCGACAAGCTCGAAAAGGAGGGCGCATGACGAACAGCACGGTCCGTCATTTCCTCAAGGACACCGATCTGAGCCCCGCCGAACAGGCCGAGGTCCTCGACCTCGCCGTCCGGCTCAAGGCCGCGCCGTATTCGGCGCAGCCGCTCGCCGCGGAGGGCTCGGCCCGCAAGACGGTCGCCGTGATCTTCGACAAGACGTCGACGCGAACGCGCGTCTCGTTCTCGGCGGGGATCTCGGACCTGGGCGGCGCGCCGCTCATCATCAACCCGGGCGAGGCCCAGATCGGGCACAAGGAATCCGTCGAGGACACCGCGAAGGTGCTCGAGCGCATGGTCGCCGCGATCGTGTGGCGCACCGGCGCCCACGAGGGGCTCGAGCACATGGCAGCGAACTCGCGTGTTCCAGTGGTCAACGCGCTGTGCGACGACTACCACCCGTGCCAGCTGCTCGCCGACCTCCTCACCGTGCGCGAGCACAAGGGCCGGCTCGCGGGCCTCGCGCTCGCGTACCTCGGGGACGCCGCGAACAACATGGCCAACTCGTACCTCCTCGCGGGCGCCACGGCCGGCATGCACGTGCGCGTCGCGGGCCCCGACGGCTACCTCCCCGACCCGGACGTCGTCGCGGAGGCCGAGCGCGTCGCCGCCGGGACGGGCGGGTCGGTCCTCATCACGGTCGATCCCGCGGCCGCGCTCGACGGCGCCGACGTCGTCGCGACGGACACGTGGGTCTCGATGGGCCAGGAGGCCGAGAAGGAGGCCCGCCTCCAGCTCTTCCGCGACTACGGCGTGGACGCGGCGGCGATGGCCAAGGCGGCCCCGGACGCCGTCTTCCTCCACTGCCTCCCCGCCTACCGCGGCTACGAGGTCTCGGCTGACGTCATCGACGGCCCGCAGTCCATCGTGTGGGACGAGGCCGAGAACCGGCTCCACGCACAGAAGGCGCTCCTCGCGTGGCTCCTGCACCGCTCGGGCCAGGCCGTCGTGGAGGGCTTGGGGGCACCGTGAGCTCCGTCCCGGGCTCAGCGCCGCAGACGAAGGCCGCGCGGCAGGCGCGCATCCGCGAGCTCCTCGTGGGCCTGGGCGTGCGCTCGCAGG
>NZ_JBKZWT010000169.1:0-7837 GCF_047759905.1 Sinomonas sp. G460-2
CCGCGCCGCGGATCCCCACGACGGTGTCCCCGCCGACCCACACGTCCGTGCCGTCGGCGGCGACGCGGATGAGCCCGCGCCGCCCCAGTGCCGTGCCCTGCTGGGCGATGTACGACGACGGCGCGCGCCCACTCCCGATGAGCCACTGGGCGAGCCCGGCGTTGAGGCTGCCCGTGACCGGGTCCTCGGGGACGTCGAGGCTTGGCGCGAAGCCGCGGACCTCGAAGTGGGCCCCCGCGAGGCGGGCGTCCGAGCCCTCGGGGTAAGGCCCGACGACGCCCACGAGGTAGGCGCCCATCGCCGCGAAGTCCGGCTCGAGCGCGAGCACGTCGGCGGCGTCCCGGAGGAGCACCCCAACCCAGCCGGGGCCGTTGTCCACCCAAGCCGCGTCGACGACGTCGTCTGCCCCGAGCCTCAGCGAGCCGACGACGGAGGCGAGATCCGAGGCGTCAACCGGCCCCGAACGCCGCAGCGGGGGCGCCGCGAAGGCGAGCCGCCCGCCGTCGTCCGCGATGGTGACAAGACCCACCCCGCATTCCTGCACGAGTCGCCCCGCCGTGGCCGGGACGCCGCCAGCGTCGAGCCATGCCCGGGCGGAGCCGAGCGTCGGATGGCCGGCGAACGGGATCTCGCCGCCCGGCGTGAAGATGCGGAGGCGGTAGTCGGCGTCGGGGCGCGTGGGAGGCAGGAGGAACGTCGTCTCGGAGAGGTTGGTCCAGCGCGCGAACGCGGTCATGTCCCGGTCCGCGACGGCCTCGGCGTCATGCACGACCGCGACCGGATTGCCCCGCAGGAATTCGGACGTGAAGACGTCCACCTGGCTGAATCGCCGGCTCATACGAGCTCCATCCCGTCCTCGAGTTCGACAGTGCGGCCCTCCGCGAGGCCTGTGAGCGCGGAGCGCACGTTCTGGGCGCCGTGCGCGCCGAAATGCGATGCGAAGTCCTCGACCGCGAGGAACTTCCATTCGGTCAGCTCCTCCTCCTGGAGCACGACCTCCGCGCCCGCGGGGAGCTGGCCGCCGTCGTACAGGAAGGAGAGCCCGTCCCCGATGGGATCGGGGAACGCGGAGTGGGCCACGAGGAGGAGCGCGCCCGGTTCGATGTCGAGGCCGAGTTCCTCCCGTCCCTCGCGGCGCGCGGCAGTGCGCGGTGCCTCCCCGGGGTCCACGGTCCCGCCCGGGAGCAGCCAGCCGTCCTTGTAGTTCGGCTTCACGACGAGCACGCGACCGTCGCCGTCGCGGATCACGAGTCCGGCGGCGACCCGGCGGCGCGGAAGCGTGCGGAAGTACTCCCGGCTCACCGGGCTGAGATCCTCCATGGGTTCGAGCGTACCCGGGGTACCGTGACGGCGTGAGCTACCTGCACAGCGCCCCCATGGCCTTGGCCCACCGCGGCTTCTCCCTCGCGGGCCTCGAGAACACGCTCACGGCCTTCCGCGCGGCGTGGGACCTCGGCTTCACACATCTCGAGACGGATGTGCATGCGACCTCGGACGGCGTCCTTGTCGCTTTCCACGACGACACGCTCGACCGCGTCACCGACCGGACCGGCCGGATCGCGGACCTCACGTGGCGGGAGGTCTCCGAGGCGCGGACCGGCGGCGCGGAGCGCGTGCTGCGCTTCGACGAGCTCGCCGAGGCGCTGCCCGACGCGCGGCTCAACGTCGACGTCAAGACCACCGAGGCCGTGGCCCCGTTCGCGGACGCGATCGAGCGTCTGGGCCTCCACGACCGCGTCCTCGTCGCCTCCTTCTCGGACGGACGGCGCAGGGCGGTCCTCGCGCGGCTCTCGCGCCCGGCCGCGTCGTCGGCTGGCGCGGGGACGATCGCACTGTTCGCCCTGGGCGGGCCCGTCCTCCCGGCCGGGGTGCTTGGGAGGGCGCTGCACGACGTCGACTGCCTCCAAGTCCCGGAACGCAAGGGCCCGCTGCGGATCGTGACGCGGGCCTTCGTGGGCCGGGCGCACGCCCTCGGCAAGCAGGTCCACGTGTGGACCGTGAACGAGCCTGCGGATATGAACCGGCTCCTGGACCTCGGCGTCGACGGCCTCGTCACGGACCGGGCCGACCTCCTGCGTGACGTCCTCGTGGCGCGGCACGCATGGCCAATCGGCGGTTGACAAGGGGAAACTCCTCGGAGTTGTCCGGTAATTGCCCGTGAAGTTGGCAACGCCCAGTCGAAATCTCGTAGAACACTCCCGTCTTGGCCGGGTGCCGCCGTCGTGCGCTGAAAGGATCTCGCTTGGCCGCCCCGCGCGGCCGGAGGCACGAGGCGCGCACGAGCGCGCCGGAACGGAGAAGCATGAAGACCAGCACGAAGCGCGCAGTCGCCGTGGTGTTCGGCGCGGCGCTCGCCGCGACGGGCGTCGCGACCGCCGCCGTCGCGGCGCCGGGCGACGGCCCGCAGAAGGCCAACTCAGGCAAGCACGTCCTCCTCCTCTCGGTGGACGGCCTGCACCAGTCGGACCTCGACTGGTATGTCAACGCGCACCCGAGCTCCGCGCTCGCCGCCCTCGTGGGCCACGGCACGGACTACACGAACGCCCAGACCCCGGTCCCGTCTGACTCGTTCCCGGGCATGGTCGGCCAGGTCACGGGCGGCAACCCCGGCACCACGGGCGTGTACTACGACGACACCTGGAACCGGAACCTCCTGCCGGCCGGCACGACGAACTGCGCGGCGGCGACGCCCGGCGCCGAGGTCGCCTATACCGAGGGCGCGGACCGCAACCCGAACGCCCTCGACGCTGGTCAGGGCCTCGCGGGCCTTCCGAACAGCATCCTCCAGATGACCGGCACCCCCCGCTCGCTCCTCGACCCAGGCCAGCTCCCCGTCGACCCGACGACGTGCAAGCCCGTGTACCCGAACCAGTACCTCAAGGTGAACACGGTCTTCGAGGTCGCGAAGCAGGCCGGCCTCCGGACCGCGTGGTCGGACAAGCACGCAGCCTACGACATCCTGAGCGGCCCCTCCGGGACCGGCATCGATGACCTGTTCGCACCGGAGATCAACTCCGACGCGTCGATCGCGGGGTTCAAGGGCGACTGGACCAAGGACAACGCCGCGACCCAGCAGTACGACGGCTACAAGGCTCAGGCCGTGCTCAACGAGATCGCGGGCAAGGACCACTCCGGCGCGACGAATGCGGGCGAGCCCGCCATGTTCGGCATGAACTTCCAGAGCGTCTCCACGGCCCAGAAGCTCCCGAAGTCGGACGGCCTCGCCGGCGGCTACCTCGCCGACGGCGTGACGCCCGGCCCGCTGCTGTCCAAGGCGCTCGACTTCATCGACGCCCAGGTCGGCAAGATGACCGCCGCGATCGCCAAGACGCCGGATGCCAAGAAGACCACCGTGATCCTCTCGGCCAAGCACGGCCAGTCCCCGATGGACCCCTCGTCCCTCAAGCGCGTCGACGACGGCCCCATCATCGACGGCCTCAACGCGGCCTGGCGCACGGCCGGCCACCCGAGCGACCTCGTGGCCTTCGCGACGGACGACGACGTCATGCAGCTCTGGCTCAACGAGCACACGCAGGCGGCCGCCGACTTCGCGAAGCAGTACCTGACGTCCCACGCGGCCGCCGGCAACAACATCGGCGGCTCGGCGATCACGGTCCAGAACTCGGGCCTCGACACGGTGTACGCGGGCTCGCAGGTGGCCGACTACTTCCACACCACGGCCGCGGACGAGCGGATCCCGGACATCTTCGGCATCGTCCAGCACGGCGTGGTCTACACGGGAGGCAAGGGCAAGATCGCTGAGCACGGCGGCGCCGACGCTCAGGACCGGCACGTGCCGATCGTCGTCTCGAGCGGCACCGACTCGGGTGCGGCCACGGTCTCCGCCCAGGTCGAGACCACGCAGATCGCCCCGACGATCCTGCGCGCGCTGGGCCTCGACGTGAACGCCCTCGAGGCGGTCAAGATCGAGGGGACGAAGGCTCTCCCGCAGAACTAGGGCAGATCAGGGTCCGGGGACTCGTCCCTTCGTGCCCACTTTGAGGCCTGAATCGTCTCCGCCCCCGGCGCGTCGCTCAATGGCGCGCCGGGGGCGGAGCCGCTAGATGGGCACGAAAGCTCACTCGGGCTCGCTCTGCCCCGCCACGGCCCGCTCGATGCGCCGATCCGGCACGATCCAGAGCGCCGCGACGGCCACATACGCGGCCACGCTCACCCATACGGACAAGAACGCGCCCGCGCAGCCCACCACGTAGACGGCCATGGACCACTTGCCCTTGGCGTCGTTCCGGATGGCCTGCCGGAGCGGGCTGTCCGCGCCCTGGATCCGGATGAGCCGGGTCTGGAGGATCGTGTACGAGATCGCCGCGAGCAGGAGGTTGATCCCGTACAGGAGCACGGGCAGCGTGCTGAGGCTGCTCTCGTCCATCCATCGGGTGGTGAACGGCACGATCGAGAGCCAGAACAGAAGATTCAGGTTGGCCCACAGTGCCCCGCCGTCCACCCGGTTGCTGAGGTGCATGAGGTGGTGGTGGTTGGTCCAGTAGATCCCGATGTATACGAAGCTCAGCACGTACGTGAGCAGGGTCGGCAGCACCTCGAGCATGCCGTGCAGGTCCGGGGTGTTCGGGGTCTTGAGTTCGAGCACCATGATGGTGATGGCGATGGCCAGGACGCCATCACTGAAGGCCTCGACGCGATTGGTCTCCACGGTGACATTGAAACACTCGGCGCCGCGCGTGCGCGGCTGGCAGGATGAGGGAATGCGCATCCTCATTGCCCCGGACAAGTTCAAGGGCTCCCTCACCGCGGCCCAGGCCGCCGACGCGATGGCCGAAGGCGCCCTGAGCGTCTACCCGGACGCCGAGGTCACCCGCGTGCCGATCGCCGACGGCGGCGAAGGCACCCTCGAGGCGGCCGTCGCTGCGGGCTTCGAGGAGCGGAACAACGCCGTGGTCGGGCCGATCCTGCGGCCGGTCGGCGCGTCGTGGGCGATCAGGGGCACGACGGCAGTCATCGAGACTGCACAGTCCTCGGGCCTCGCGCTGCTCGACTCCGGGCCGACCCCGGAGGCCGCCGGTCGCGCGCACTCGTACGGCGCGGGTCAGCTCATTGCCGCCGCGCTCGACGCGGGGGCCACCGAGATCGTCCTCGGCCTCGGCGGCTCCGCGATGACCGACGGGGGTTCGGGCGCCCTCCGGGCGTTGGGCCTCAAGCCGCTCAACGCCGCGGGCAACGTCGTGCCCCTGGGCGGCGCGGCGCTCGCGGACGTCGTCACGATCGACGCCTCCGAACTCGATCCGCGCCTGGCCCGGGCGCGGTTCCGCATCGCCGTCGACGTCAGGAACCCGCTCCATGGTCCAGATGGCGCGGCGCACGTGTTCGGTCCCCAGAAGGGCGCGGACCCCGAGACGGTCGCCGCCCTCGACGCCGGCCTCAGCACGTGGGCGCGGGTCCTCGCCGAGTCGACGGGTCGCGACGTCGACGTCCCCGGCTCGGGCGCGGCAGGCGGCTTCCCGGCGGCGTTCCTCGCGTATACGGGTGCCGAGCTCGAGAGCGGCTTCGAGCTCGTCGCCGACCTCGTGGGCCTCGACGGGAAGCTCGACTGCGCGGACCTCGTGATCACGGGCGAGGGCTCCCTCGACGGCCAGTCGCTCACGGGCAAGGCTCCGATCGCCCTCGCGGACCGGGCGCGCGAGCGGGGAATCCCCGTGGTCGCGGCGGCCGGTCGCATCCTCGCGACCGCGGAGGAGCTCGCCGAGCACGGAATCGAGGCGGCTGGCGCGCTCGTGGACCTCGCGCCGAGCCCCGCCGAGGCGATGGCGGAGGGCGCCGCATACCTCCGACGAGCCGTCGCGGAGCTCCTGGCCGGCGCGTGACGACTGGCCACCTCCCACCCGACCACTGGCCACCTCCCACCCGGCCACTGGCCACCTCTCGGTTGTCCGACACCTCGATCGGGCCTAATATCTTATTCCATGGATCCACGGAATAACGGGCCCGACAAGCTGTCCGTCTACGACGTCCTCGCCAACGTGGTCAAGGCCGTCGGAAACGGGCGCCGGCTCGAGCTCATCGAGGTCCTGGCCCAGGGCGAGCACTCGGTCGAGACGCTCGCACGGATGACCGGAATGGAGCTGACCACCGTCTCGGGCAGCCTCCAGACGCTCAAGAAGGCCGGGCTCGTGAAGGCCCGCCGCGAGCGGACCATGATCTTCTACCGCCTCTCCGGCCCCGACGTCGCCGAGCTCTACCTCGCCGCGAAGCGCGTGGGCCTGCTGCGGTCCCCGGAGCTCCGCGAGGCCCTCGACGCCTACATGTCCCAGGCCGAGGGCCAGACGGCGGTCCCGCTCATCGATCCCTCGGCTGTGACGTCGGGCATGACCGTTCTCGATGTCCGCCCCAAGGTCGAGTTCGACGCGGGCCACTTCCCGTCCGCCGTCTCGATCCCGCTCGACGAGCTTCCCGAGCGGCACGGGGAGCTTCCGGGCGGCGCCGAGATCGTCGTCTACTGCCGCGGCGAGTTCTGCCGCCTGGCCCGAGAGGCCGTCGCTTGGCTGCGCGAGCGGGGAGTGGACGCGAAGGCCATGGACGAAGGCGTCGTCGAATGGCGCGCAACGAAGGAGATCCGCCTTGACATCGCGTGAGAGCATCCGCACCCGAAGCCTCGCCGTGCCCGACGCCGAAGGGCTCGCACGCGTGCAGAAGCGCACGCTCGCGGTCGTCGTCGCCGGTCAGGTGCTCGGGGGCGCCGGGCTCGCCGCGGGCATCTCGGTGGGCGGCCTCCTCGCGCAGTCCATGCTCGGTTCGGACGGACTGGCCGGCCTGCCGACGGGACTCTTCACGCTCGGCTCGGCGCTCACGGCCTTCCTCGTGGGCCGCTTCACCCAGCGCTGGGGTCGCCGCACGGGCCTCGGCATCGGGTTCGCCGCGGGCGGCCTCGGCGCGGCGGGCGTCGTGATCGCGGCCGTGACCGGTCTCGTGCCGCTTCTCTTCGTCTCGCTCTTCGTCTACGGCGCCGGCACCGCGACCAACCTCCAGGCCCGCTACGCCGGGACGGACCTCGCCGCTCCGTCACGCCGCGGCACGGCGGTGAGCATCGCCATGGTCTCGACGACCCTCGGCGCCGTGGCCGGCCCGAACCTCATCACGCCCCTCGGCGACCTCGCGGCGAGCCTCGGCATCCCGCCGCTCGCCGGCCCGTTCCTGCTCGCCGCGGTCGCCTATCTCGCTGCGGGCGCGGTCCTCTTCGCGCTCCTGAGCCCGGACCCCTACCTGCTCGCGCGCGCCATCACCCAAGCGGAACGCGCGGACGACGGCGGGACCTCGCCCGCCGCCGTCGTCCCTCGTCCCGCGGCGGGTGCCTATGCGGGCGCGACGGTGATGATCCTGACCCAGATCGCGATGGTCGCGATCATGACGATGACGCCGATCCACATGCGCGCGCACCATCAGAGTCTCGCCGCCGTGGGCCTCGTGATCGGCCTTCACGTCGGCGCGATGTACCTGCCGTCCCTCCTCACGGGCGCGCTCGTGGACAGGATCGGGCGTGTCCCCATGGCCATCGCCTCCGGGGTGACGCTGCTCGCGGCCGGGGCCGTCGCGGCGGTGGCGCCAGGCGATTCGCTCGGGCTGCTGATCGTCGCGCTCGTGCTGCTCGGTCTGGGCTGGAACTTCGGCCTGATCTCGGGAACGGCGCTCGTCATCGACGCGACCGTGCCCGAGAACCGCCCCCGCACGCAGGGCACCATCGACGTCCTCATCGCGCTGGCCGGCGCGGGCGGGGGAGCGATGTCCGGCGTCGTCATGGCGTCCTCGAGCTACGAGACGCTCTCGCTCGCCGGCGGGTTCCTCTCGCTCCTGCTGATCCCGGTCCTGT